>DATFVT010000406.1:0-2548 GCA_035260105.1 Acidimicrobiia bacterium | reverse complement strand
GAGGCGGACCCGAGCCCGGCTGCGATCGCCGCCGGTCGCAAACTGCTCGGCGAGCTGAATGTTCCCCATGACCCGTTCGTGCAGTGTTGTGAGCAAATCGGCGCGTAACCCATCCACCGCGACCTCCTGTTCGACCTGGGTACCGAGGGCGGTCACCCGGCAGGTGACCGATGAGAAGGTCGGACCGCTGGCGGTGACGTTCTGCCACCAGCTCACGGTGCCGTTCCGGCCGAGGAGGTCGGTGTTCTCCTCGGTGCCAGCGAGAGGCGACCGCCCAGGCTTCCTCCGCTTCGCGGTTCAGGGCGTCGCCCAGGCCGGCGCGCAGCGTGCTCAGCAGGACGGTGCCGACGGTGCCGTAGTGCTCGTCCTCGACGCCGTACTGGGCGTGGCGGCGGCCCAGGTGCTGGACGGGCGCGGGCCGCCGTCGTCGGCAGTAGGCGCTCACTTCTGCGCCGGGATGACGGTGAAGGCGGAACCGTCGCGGTAGACGAACGCGGCGCGCACGCCAGTCTTCGTGCTGACGTCGAAAGTGCAGGAACTCGCGGAAGCGTTGGCCATGGATACATAGGCGAAGAGGCTGGTTTGCCCGGGAGAGACGATCGAACCGGCCGGCTGGACCAGGACGGCCCCATTGGCGTCGAACAAGGTGACGGAGTTGACCGTCACGTCCCTGGTTCCGGCGTTCGTGAGCACGCACCCCGCGAAGCCCGTGCTGACGTTGACGCCGGGAAATCCGCCCGCGCTGAGGATGGTGGCGCGAGCGACGCCGCCGAGTCCGCCGACCAGCGCTGCCACCGCGGCCGCCTTCGTGATCCACGTGCTGCTACGCTTCTTCATGACATCCTCCTCTGGCCCGCGCGGCGGGCCGTGCGGGTTTCACGAGCCAGGCGTTCGATTGGGTCGCACAATGTTCGATGTTGGTCGCGCAGGAGTCGCCCGGTCGAGCTCGACTGCCGCGCTGTTGCCGCCGCGGGAGTCGATGGAGCGCTCATGCTCGAAGCGGCCCCGTTGCCGCCCCGTGGCTAGGGCCCGTCGACGATCCACTCGTCGCTGCGCCGCTCGAACAGGAGTCGCGTGCCTTCACGACGATCGCCATGGTCGGGCGTCGCCAGCGGGACGGGCGCGGGCGGCTGACCGGCGTCGGGGAGAACCGGAGAAGCGTCCGGTCGCCGGTACGTGCGTGCCGAAGTCGACCGACTGGTTCAGGCGAGGCGTGCCGATCTCGGTAGGCGCGAAGGGCGAATACCGCTTTGTGCGGCTTATCTTCCTTCCGATCAGGAGACCATGCGCAGCGACGCCTGCCCGTCCCCGCCGTCGCTCTTCACAAGCAGGTGGACGGGCTCGCGATCGCCGAGGCTGCGAAGCACCTCGTGGAGCCCGACGACGTCGTTCTGGCACACCGAACCGTTCGGCGAGTTCCAGTATGTGATGAACGCCGCCTCGAGCTTCTCTTCGAGGACGCGGACCATCGCCTGCGTCTTCTCGAACAGCACCGGCGGTCGCTTGAACTCGCGCTCGGTCGGCGGCGGGGCGGGGAGCTCGTCGGCCATACCGCGTGTTAGCAGGCCGGCGCACGACGCGCACGGCCGTGGTCGTGGGAAGGCCGGTTGGGGTTCAGTCACACACGCGCTCGACCCAGACGTTCATCACGTCGTTCGCCGGGTTCGGGTCGTTCACACCCTGCGTGAACTGCGGGTCCTCGAAGCCGCTCACGGTCATCTGCATGCGTACCGGGGCGTTCTTCGGGAGGTCCTTCGGCTGGTAGAGCCAGTCCCTGAAGACGTTCACCTTGCTCACGGGCGTGAAGCCGGCGTCCTCGCCCTGCCCGGCCGAGAGCAGCCCCGACACGTTCATGTCGAGGTGATCGAAGAACGTCGTGCCGGAGTAGCCGGTGCTCGTGATCGTGGCGCCGTCGGCCTTGTGGAGCTCGAACGTCACGCGCGCATAGACGTCGTCCGGCCCGCCCGAGACGATCCGGAGCTGGCCGCCGAAGAACTCGACGCCGCAGGGGATCAGCATCGGCGTATCCTTGGTGTTGAACGGCGAGTCGCCGGTCGCCGTGGGCAGGACCTGGTAGGCGGGCGAGCCGATGCCCTTCACCTGGTAGTTCAGGAAGAACCGGTACGGATCGAGCCCGAGGTCGGCGGCCTGTGCCGCGCCCGCCACGAGCCCGAGCATCGCGCCGAACGCGACGCCGTATCGCTTCAGTCGATTGCCCTTCGTTGCCATCGCAAATCCTCCATGAAGGCCGACGCCGTCGGCCTCTGGTCGAGGGCGATCCCCGTTTGGGGAGCCGCCGGTTTGGTTTCGACCGGAGGGCGTTCGGTCGGAGCGAACAATGTTCGCTCCGAAATGCCGTCGTCAGAGCGGGACCTCCCGAGTTCTGGGCATGCGTCCTCGAGTCCCTGTGCCCGCGGCGAGGCTTGGCTCTCCGCCCGTGCCGCGGTACCTTTTGCGCCATGCATGTCGGCATGTGTGCGTTCTTCCAGAACCTCGACGGCCGGCACACCGACCGCGAGGTCTACCGCCACGAGATCGCCCTCGCGGA
>DATFVT010000405.1:0-4368 GCA_035260105.1 Acidimicrobiia bacterium | reverse complement strand
GCTGAACGCCTGCTGCACGAGCCCCCGGTACGTGTGGTGCTCGGGCTCGTCCATCTCGAGGATCGTGTGCCCCATCACCGCGCCCATCACCTCGGCGTAGCCGGTGGACGAGAACGTCTCGCCGTCGCGCAACACGGCCTGCACAGCGTCGTAGCCGAACGCGGTGAAGACCTCGGGCGCGACCGGGCCCGCCTCCGACGTGCCGTCCGGGTCGAGCAGGTCGGCCTCGAGGTTCTCCTTCAGCACCGGGCCCTTGGCCCGGCTCATCGCCAGCAGCGGGTACGGGTTCTCGACCACCCCCGCGCCGACGCTGCGGTTGAACTCCTCGAACGGGTCGTAGGAGCCGTCGATCGCCTCGGGCGCGCTCATCGGACCCTGACGATAGCGTCAGGGAACCGAGGGCGGGATCCCGGGGGAGGACCCGCGCAGATGGACACCGCGTTCGGCTTCTCGTGGGTCCGCGGGTGGTCGGGGTTCGCGGTCACCGCGATCCCGGGTCTCGGCGGCGCGCTCGCGCTCCTGGTGCTCTTCTGGCGACCGCAGCTGGAGAAGCCCGCGGGGTAGTGCCGACCGCGCGTTAGCGGCGCGGGGTCATGTCGAGGTCGGGCGGCGGCTGGTCGGGGATCTTCCAGCGCAGGAACTCCTTGTCGTACAGCTCGTGGTACGCGTTCGCCTGGTCGACCATCGCGTGGAACGCGGTTTCGAACTTGTCCCAGTCGGACGCCTCGATCGCCTGCTTCACCTGCTCGACGTCCTCGGCGACGAACTTCGTCATGTTCTCTTCGTACTTGGGCCGGACGAACGCGCCCATCTCCATGAGGTTGACGGCTTCTTTGAGCTGGAAGCGCGCCAGCGGCTGATTCTGCGCCTTGCCCGCGTAGTAGCACTTCCAGATGCGCGCGCCGATCTCGGGCATGATGCGCGCCAGTCCGGGCTGGATGTGGCCGAGCTCGTCGAGGCCGAACTCGCTCTTCCCCGTGTCGACGATGTGGTCGTGCTCGGGAACGTCACCGCCGGTCACGCCCATCTGACCCTCCTGTCGTCCGGTCCCGCGTCGATTCGACCTGACTACCATGTCAGGTTCAGCCAGTTCCAGTGAGGGAGCTCCATGGAGGCACGCGAGGCCGTCATCGTCGACACGGTGCGCACCGTCATCGGCAAGCGGAAGGGCGCCCTGGCCAACTGGCACCCGACCGACCTCCTCGGGTTCGCGCTGCGGTCCCTGCTCGAACGGAACGACGTCGACCCGGCGACGATCGACGACGTCGTCGGCGGCTGCGTCACGCAGTCGGGGGAGCAGGGCTGCAACGTCACCCGCAACGCGTGGGTCGCCGCCGGGCTCCCGTGGCACGTCCCGGCGACCTCCGTCGACCGTCAGTGCGGCTCGTCGCAGCAGGCCGTGCACTTCGTCGCCCAGGGTGTGATCGCGGGGTCGTACGACCTCGCCGTCGCGTGCGGCGTCGAGTCCATGACCCGCTCACCCATGTCGACGAACGCGCGCGGAGGCACGGGCCCGTTCAGCTCGGCGTTCATGGAGCACACGAACCACACGCTGGGCATCCAGTTCTGGGTCGCCCAGGTGCTCGCCGATCGGTTCGGCGTCACCCGGGACGACATGGACGCGTTCGCGCTCGAGAGCCACCGGCGCGCCGCCGCCAACACGGACGACGGGTTCTTCGCCCGGGAGTCGCTGCCGGTGCCGATCAAGGACGAGCAGGGGGAGGCGACGGGCAACGTGCTCGCGCGGGACGAGGCGATCCGCCCGGACACGTCGCTCGAGCAGCTGTCGGGCCTGCCGCCGGCGTGGGAGTCGGAGGAGCAGCCCGCCCCCGACATCACGGCGGGGAACTCGTCCCCGATGAGCGACGGTGCCTCGGCCATGCTCATCGCGGACCGGTCGACGGCCGAGCGTCTCGGGCTCCCGATCCGGGCGCGGTTCGTGCACTTCGCCGTGCTCGCCGACGACCCCGTGCTGGTGCTCTCGGCGCCGAACCCGGTCACTCGTAAGCTGCTCGAGCGCACCGGCATGAAGATCGACGAGTTCGACGCCATCGAGTGCAACGAGGCGTTCGCGGCGATCGCATTGATGTGGGCGAAGGAGTTCCGGCCCGACCCGGCGCGGTACAACCCGCGCGGTGGCGCGATCGCCATCGGCCACCCGCTCGGCGCGAGCGGCGTTCGACTGATGACCACGATGCTCAACCACCTCGAGACGACCGGCGGCCGCTTCGGCTTCCAGACGATGTGCGAAGGCGGAGGCCAGGCGAACGCGACGGTGATCGAGCGCCTGAGCTGACCCGAGCGATGCGTGCACGGAGCCCGCTGAGCGGGCTTCACGAGCGCACCTTCGGAGCCGTGCGAGACTTCGGGCGTGCTGACGCTGGAATCGGGGCCGGCGCGACTCGAGGTGTCGCCCGAGGCGGGCGGGCGGATCGTGTCATTGCGCGTCGACGGCCTCGATCTCCTGGTGACGCCGGACGTCGACGACCACAATTACGGGTGCTTCCCGATGGCGCCGTGGGCGGGACGCGTCCGCCACGGCCGCTTCGACTTCGAGGGGCAGCGCTACCAGCTCCCGTTGAACCACCCGCCTCACGCGATCCACGGCACCGTGCGCGACCACCCGTGGACGGAGGACGGCGAGGGCGTGATCTCCGCCCCGCTGGCCCCGCCGTGGCCGTTCGGCGGCCTCGTCGTCCAGCGCTTCGGCCTGGCGCCGGACGCGCTCCACCTCACGATGGAGGTGCACGCCGCCGACGAGGCGATGCCGGCATCGTGCGGGTGGCACCCGTGGTGGAGTCGTCACGCCGGCGGCGGTGAATCGCTCGGCGTCGATCTCGACGCCGACTCGATGTACGCCTGCGACGACGACGGGATCCCGACCGGCGAGCTCGTTCCCCTCGGGCCGCATCCCTGGGACGACTGCTTCACGCGGCTCGGCGACCGGCCGGCCGTGCTGCGGTGGCCCGGCGCACTCACGGTCACGCTCGAGACGTCGTGTCGCTGCCTCGTCGTGTTCGACGTGCCGGAGCACGCCGTCTGCGTCGAGCCGGAGACCGACCCGCCCGACGCGTTCAACCTCGGCCCGACCATCGTGCGTCCGGACGCGCCGCTGGTGGCGACGGCCACGTGGTCGTGGCAGCACGACACGGGTTAGGAGGCGACGATGCCGACTGTGCTCACCGACGACGACCTCGGCGCGATCGACTCGTACTGGCGAGCCGCCAACTACCTCACCGTCGGACAGATCTACCTCTGCGACAACGCACTGCTGCGTGAGCCGCTGCGGCCCGACCACATCAAGCCCCGCCTGCTCGGTCACTGGGGAACATCGCCGGGGCTGAGCCTCCTGTACGCCCACCTCAACCGCGTCATCCGCGAACGGGACGCCGACGTCATCTTCATCACCGGGCCCGGCCACGGCGGCCCGGCGGTGCTCGCCAACGTGTACCTCGAAGGCACCTACAGCGAGATGTACCCGGTGGTCTCGCAGGACCACGACGGCATGAAGCGGCTCTTCCGCCAGTTCTCGACGCCCGGCGGCGTGCCCAGCCACGTGAGCGTCCCGACCCCGGGGTCGATCCACGAGGGCGGCGAGCTCGGCTACGCCCTTGCGCACGCGTTCGGAGCCGCTTTCGACAACCCCGACCTCGTCGTCGCCTGCGTGATCGGCGACGGCGAAGCCGAGACGGGACCGCTCTCGGGATCGTGGCAGGGAATCGACTTCCTCAACCCGGTGCGCGACGGCGCCGTCCTGCCGATCCTGCACCTCAACGGCTACAAGATCTCCGGGCCGACCGTGTTCGGCCGGGCGACGGACGACGCCGTCGAATCCGTGCTCTCGGGCTACGGCTACGACGTCCACTTCGTCGAGGGCGACGACCCCCGATCCGTGCACCGCGAGCTGGCGTCGGCGCTCGACCGGTGTTTCGACGCGATCAAGGCGATACAGGACGGAGCGCGCGCGCACGGCTTCGGCGCCCGCCCCCGCTGGCCGGCGCTCGTGCTGCGCACGCCGAAGGGCTGGACGGGACCCAAGGTCGTCGACGGTCTCCCCGTCGAGGGGACGTTCCGCGCCCATCAGGTGCCGCTGGCCAACGTGCGAGAGGACCCCGAGCATCTCCGTCAGCTCGAGGAGTGGATGCGCGCCTACCGACCCGAGGAGCTCTTCGACGACGAAGGGCGGCTCGCGGCGCCGCTGGCGAAGCTCGCGCCCGAGGGCGATCGCCGCATGGGCGCCAACCCGCACGCGAACGGGGGCGTGCTCCTCCAACCCCTCGACCTCCCCGACTTCACGGAGTACGAGATCCCGGTCGAGGAGCCGGGCTCGGAGCTCCACGAGTCGACGCGCCGGCTGGGCGAGTTCCT
>DATFVT010000404.1:0-2291 GCA_035260105.1 Acidimicrobiia bacterium | reverse complement strand
AGCGCCCAGGTCCACGACGACGACTTCAAGGCCTGCGTCGCGCTGCAGGCGCAGTACATCTTCGACACGTTCGGCAAGTTCCCGGGCACGGTCCCGAGCGTGTTCATCATGAACTACGTCCAGGCGCACCATCTCGACCTGGAGTTCTACGATCACTTCTTCAGGCCCGGCGCCTACCTGTACACGCACGCCGAGCACATGGAGACCTGGCACGGCCACAAGGAGAAGTCGTAGGCAACAGCCGGCACCGGCGGCGTCGGCGGTCCGAGGTGCGCCCTACCGTCGGCGCATCGCCTTCTCGAACGCGGCGAACGACGGCTCCTTCGTGACGAAGTCGGCCCGGACGAGCCCCAGGTTGTCCTCGACGGCCGTCGGGTTGGTGCCCGCATCCAAGTACGAGTACCAGATCAGCGGACCGGTGAACGACCACCGATCCCAGCGGCTGTAGGCGCGGGTGAGGTACTGAGCCTGGAAGGTCGGGAGCGTGGTCAGCGTCGTCGGCGCGCCCATCTCCGTCCCCCACACCTGCTTCTGCTTGTCGCCGTGCTTGGCCATCACGCCGTGCAGCTTCGGAGTGGTGATGACGAACGGGCCGGAGCCCGAGTCACCCGTCGGCAGGGCCGGGTACGTGTACGGGTGGTAGCCGACCGCGTCGAACTTCCCGCCCCCACCCGCCGCGTACACGCCTTCGAGGAACGGGAGGGGCTTCATCGCCTGGTCGCGCGGCTGGTTCTCCGCCGGGGCGAGCCCCCCGGTGATCACGGTCGACGACGGGTCGACGGCCTTGATGGCGTCGTACGCCGGACCGAGCAACGCCGCGTACGCCGCCGGGTCGGGCGAGGGCATCCAATAGAAGGTCAGGTTGGGCTCGTTCCAGATCTCCCACGCCTTCACGCCCCGGGGCGCGTACCGCTCCGCCGCCGCGCGCGCGAACGAGGCGAAGTTCGCCGGGTCGGTCGGCGGCGAGTGCTCCGTGGTTCCGGGTCCACGCGCCCATCCCGGCGTGTAGGCGAGCAGTCCGATCACGTCGAGCCCGCACGCACGCGCCGTGTCGACGATCTCGTCGACCGCCGACCAGTCGTGCACTCCCCGTGCCTGTTCGATGGCCGACCAGTCGACGTCCACGCGGAGGTAGCGGGCGCCCGTGGCGGCAATCCCAGCCAATTCCGCCTCGAGGTTGGGGCCCTGCCGCCCGCCGAGCACCGCCCCCTCGCTGAAGCCGGCGCGGTCCCCGGCGGGGGTACGGGCGGGAGGTGGGCCGGCGCACGTGAGGCCGGCAACCGAGCGCGGTTCCGCCTTGGGCACCGGCGTCGAGGGCGCCGGGTCGGAGCGTCCGACGACGACGACCACCACGCCGACGACCACGCTGACGGCGAGCGCGAGCGCCACGGCCCACGTGACCCGGAGTCGCATGGCGGCCGAGCGTAGGAGTTCGGCGACGGGAATCGCCCGCGCGCAGGCGTCGGGCGAATACCCGTCGGCTGGTTCCGCCGAGAAAGGGGGCAGGGGCATGACTCGGTCATTCAATCGCTTTGCAGGCTGGTCGGCGGCGGCGGCGGTCGCCGGGGTGACGTTCACGGTCGCGGTCGGCACCGGCGGGCGCTCGCAGCCCGGCGTAGCGTCGGGCCGTGGGTCGCGGCGAGCCGGTCTGGCGAGACACCGCCGGCGCGGGCGTGCTCGCGGCCCTCGAGCCCGGCGTCCCGCCCGACCTCGACCGCCGCCCCGACGTGCTCGTCGTCGGCGGCGGCGTCGTGGGCCTGGCGACCGCGGCCATCTGCGCCCGCGCCGGCTTGGGACGGATCGCGGTGATCGAGCGCGAACGCCTCGCGGCGCAGGCCTCAGGCAGCGCGGCCGCCCTCCTCACCCCCGAAGCACACGTCTGGACCGACCCGGCACCCTTCGTCGCGCTCGCCCGGAGGAGTCTGCAGCTGCTGCGCACGCTCGACCACGAATGGGACGGCGCCGTCGGCGTCGAGCCGCTCGAGTGGGTCGTCGCGCTGCCTCGCGCGCTGCCGCTCGACACGGAGCTCGGCCCGCTCGTCGAGGTGCTCGACCCAGAGGGCGCGCACATCGCCGAGCCCGAGCTCGGTCAGGTTCCCGGCGCGCTGCGCATCCGGAAACAGGCGCGGGTGCACCCGCTGACGCTCGCTGCCGCGCTCGCAGCCCGTGCCGGCGCGGTGGCAACCGGGGTCGAGATGCTCGGCGTCACCCGCGAACGGGGACGGGTCGCCACGGTGCACACCTCCCAGGGCGACATCCATCCCGGCGCGGTCGTGTTCGCGACCGGGATG
>DATFVT010000403.1:0-4415 GCA_035260105.1 Acidimicrobiia bacterium | reverse complement strand
GGCGACGTGCCAGACCGCGTGCAGTTGGGCGGGCGAATTCGCGTCGCACAACGGCGCATCGGTGCGGCCGAGCGCATTGACCACCGCACCGATCGTGAGCACGCCGGCGGCGAGGATCCAGACACGAGCGTTGCCGGCGGCCCGGCCAGTCGGCGATCGGGTTGCCGCGAGCTCCGCTGCGACCGCGCCGGCGACGAGCAGCGCGTCGAGGCCGTTGGCGGCGTCGGGCCACCCGGCCAGCACCACCGCGCACACCGCGCCGACGACCGAGAAGATCACGAGCCCCCGACCGACGGTGGCACCGCGCGCGAGGGCCACGTCGTACCCGATGACGAAGGCAAGGACGGCGGCGATCGAGAAGTCGTGCGCGAAGCGACCCCACGCCGGCATCGGACCGTGGAATGCCACGCTCCCCACGCCGACTCCGAGCACCATGACTGCGTACACCAGCGTCGCGACGTGCGGCGGCGACCGACGGGCGAACGCGCGCCAGAGCAGCAGCGCTCCGGCGACGACGTACGCGAAGCTCGACAGGGTGTTCGCCGGCTGGGCGAGCAGCCCCTGACCGATGTGCTCGCAGTCCGAGCCGCCCACACCGAGTCAGGCGATCACTTCTTGGGCACGAACACGCCGATGCCATCGGGATACTGCAGACCGCCACCCATGGTCTCGGGCGGCTGTGGCGCGCCGTTCACGAACTGGATGCGCCGCACGGTTCCCTCGGGCCCGGGGCCGATGCCCTCGCTCGTGATCGTGATCCCGATGTCGGCGTAGTACAGCGTGCCATCGGGCCCGACGCCCAGCCCGAGAGGCGTCCCGGTCGAGAACGTCCGCTCGCCGAGTGTCTCGTCGGCGGGAGGCTGGAGCACGGTGCGGATGTACCCGCCGTTGGCGTCGTACTCGTTGATGACCCCGCTGATCACGCTGGACACATAGAAATGGCTCTTGGGCGCACGTACGATCGCGATCGGTGCCGCCAGCCCGTTCCCGAGGCCGATGAACTGCTCCTTCTTCACCGACGGTGCCATCGGAGCTCCCGTCGCATCCTTCGCGCTGCAGCCGCCCTTGGCCGTCTGGGAAGTCGGGAACGGGCCGCTGTACCGCACTACGCCCGCCGTCGGCGGCCGTGCCGAAGGGACGTACACGCGGTCCTTGGCGTCGACGTAGATGCCGCCGGCGGTGGCGATGCCGACGTCGAGCTTGCAGTAGCGCACCTTGGTGCGGTTGAACGGCGGGAACCACACGATGAGCTGCCCGTCTTCGGGCCCGCCGGCCTGGTTCCCGATGTCGGTCGTGAGCACGCGCCCGTCGGAGAGGAAGCCACACCCGTAGTTCTCGGCGTTGTCGTTGCTCGGCTGGTAGGTCGGGGTGAGCTTGCCGACCTTCTTCGCCGACAACTTGCCGACGGTGTCGCCCTTGAGGTCGAAGATGCCCCAACCCTGGGGTGGGTTGGGCTGGCCGGTGTCCTCACCGGCGATGAACCGCTTGGAGCCGCCGGGGAAGAAGCAGATCTGCGCGTTGATGTCGAGGCCGTTCGGGTCGTCGTCGTGATTGCGGATGACCGTCTGCTTCGTGAACGGCGGGTCGGCCGTGTACGCGTTGAGGTTGTTCCCCTCACCGTTGAGGACGATGACTCCCTTCGACGACGACGGTGCAGAGCCGGACGTCCCGCCGGGACCGGCCCACGCGGCGACGAGCACCATCGCCGTCGCGGTCGCCACCAGCATCGAACGGGTTCGTCGTCGTGTCGTCATCTCTTCCCCTTGGGTGTGATCGGGATCTCGAGCCCGTTGGTCGTGACGAGCCGGTCGAAGCCCTCGGCCAGCGACGGGAGTGCCTTCGGGTCCTTGACCGCGAGAATGCTGAGGCGGTCGTACGTCGCGCCGCGCCTTCCCGGCAGCCTGGTCGCAGTGCAGTCGTCGTTCGCGTCCAGCGTGCAGAGCAACCCGCCGGTCGGGTTGTCGGTGCCCTGCGACAGGTACACGGCGAACTTCGTCGCCCCGGCCTTCTGCGCGGCGCTCCCGGGGCGGAGCCAGCGGTTCGGGTCGCCGAGCCCGTCCGCCTGCACGACGACCTCGAAGGGGTCGAGCACGACCTGCACCGTGCCGGAGCCGGTCTCGTTCGCGACGCGGTCCTTGGTGAGGTCGAAGTTGAGCGGGCACGGCGACGCCACGCACCCCTGCTCGGCGGCCTGCGGGTTGGGCGGCGTCGGTGGCGGGGGCTTGGTGGTGGTCGGCGCCGACGGCACCGGCTTGCCGCGGAGCGAGAAGCGGTAGACGCCGCTGTTGCGGTTCCGGTTGCCGACCCCGGGCTCACGGATGCCGGCCACGGCGATCACGTCGTCGCCGACGACCGCGGCGCCGCCGGCGACGCCGCCGCCCAGCGCCTTCGACCAGAGGACCTCGCCCGTCTGCAGGTCGAGGGCCCGGAAGGTGAAGTCGGTCGTGCTGCCGAGGAACACGACGCCGTTGGCGACGGCGGCGGACGCGTACGTGTCGGCCGCCTCGGGTTGCTGCCACTTGAGCGCGCCGGTGGCGGCGTCGAGCGCGTGCAGCGACGGCGTCCCGCCCACCGCGGTCCCGCCGACGACGACGCCGTCCGCCACCGCGGTCGCGCCGATGAAGCCACCGGTCGAGTAGTTCGTGTTCGGCCGCGGGATGCCGGGCTCGGTGACCTGCGTGCGCCACACGAGCTCACCCGTCGAGCGGTCGACGGCGTAGTAGACGGCGTCCTTGTTGCCGAGGCCGACGACTGGTCGACCGCCGGCGTCGAACAGGTTGGGCGCGCCGGCGAAGTCGAGGTCGTCGCGGTTCGGCTGGTGGGGCTGGTAGGTCCAGCGCACCGCGCCGGTGGCCAGGTCGAGGGCCACGATCGCCTCCGCGAAGCGGCCGTACCCTTCCGGGCTGCTGGTGCAGTTCCCCGTCCCCACGAACACGAGGCGCGTGGCCGGGTCGACGGTCGGGGAGCCCCAGACGTCGCCGCAACCGGGTCCGGTCGCGCCATCGCCCTCGGTGGGCGCGGTCACGGTGGTCCATCGCTCCTTCCCCGTGGCGGCGTCCAGCGCGATGACGGCGGCGGGCTCACCCTTCCCGCTGTTGTGCACGTCGGTACCGAAGACGACCATCCCGTCGGCGACGACGGGAGACGACTCGATCTCGCTCGGGTCCTTGTCGTCGCCCCGCCGGCCGACCTCGTGCTTCCACCGCTCGCGGCCGTCGTCGGCGCGCAGGGCGTACAGCGTCTTGCCGCCGCCGAAGAACACCGTGCGCACCCCCTTGACGTCGGCGACCGCGGCCGACGACACGATCTGCCCGGCGTACACGGTGCCGTGCACATGGGCCTGGTGCGCCCAGCGCGGCTCTCCGGTCTTGAGGTCGATGGCGTAGAAGTTGCCCGACCAGTCACCCACGTACGCGACGCCGTCCGCCACCGTGGGCGTCGCGGTCACGGTGTCCTTGGCGTTGAAGAACCAGAGCTGCTTCAGGTCCTTGGCCGTCCGGGGGCTCAGCGCCGTCGGGCACGGGTAGTCGAATCGACGCTCGTTGCTCTGGCCCCACGTCGGCCAGTCGCAGCGGCTGATCGGCTTCGCCGGAACCGGCGTCCTGGACGCTCCCGCAAGCGGTGGACCGCTCGAGACGAGCGCGCCCGCGACGGCGAGACACGTGAACGCACGCCTCGCGGTCCGGCCCCCCACGACCCCACCTTTGTCGCCGCCTGACAGCGGCGTCATGGTAAGGCTTGCGGAGCGTCAGCCGCTCGATCGGTTGCGCGCGGCGGTGCTCGCCGGTGTGCGCGTCGGCGACGCGCGACCGCCCTGCTCGTCGAGCGTCGTCGCTCCTGGAACGCTCCCGTCGGTGCGCAGCTTGTCGAGCGACGCGTTGTCGCCCTTGAGATAGCTGTTCCAGAAGTCGACCGTCGTCTCCTTCAGGGCGTTGGCCTGCGGGTTGTCGCCACCGAGGAACGGCGACACATGACCGGCCCCGAGGAACGTCAGCAGGAACTTCGGAGGCTGCGCCGCCATGTAGGCGTTCCTCCCGGCCTGGTACGGGACCGTGCCGTCGGCGTTTCCGTGCAGGCCGAGCAGTGGGGTCGAGGTCTTGAAGTAGTTCTCGGGGCCCTCGACGACGCCGGCGAGTCCGGACATGGGGATGGCGGCCTTGATGCGCTTGTCCCGACAACAGCTGCTGAAGACGAGCCCGTACGTGGTGATCCCGCCGAGCGAGTGGCCCGATGCCCCGATCCGCTTGGCGTCGATCCCGCCGAGCTGCTTGCCCTGCTTGTCGAGCTCGATCACCTCGTTGATGACGAACGACGCGTCGGCAGGTTGGTTCTTCGTGTCGGCGATGGCGCGCCCGAAGCTCGCCCCACCCGGCGCGTTGGCGTTCGACAACGGGTAGTCGGGCGCGGCGACGATG
>DATFVT010000402.1:0-10209 GCA_035260105.1 Acidimicrobiia bacterium | reverse complement strand
CCCCGCCGCTTCACGCGCGGCGCCACGCCAGGTCGGCGAACCGGCCCAGGAGCCTGTCCAGCACCTCGATCGTGTCTCGGTACGCATCGTCCGAGCGGCCGAAGGGGTCGGGCACGCCGTCCCCGGCCCGCAACAGGTCTTCGGGGCTGCGACCGAGGTGCAAGCGCCCGCGCCACGCCTCCAGCGGCTCCGTCGTGCGCGGACCGATCGCCTCACTCCGGCGGACGAGCTCCTCGAGGACGAAGGTCTTCGGCCACGCGTCCGGCGCGACCAACGCCGCCTCCTGGGCGTGGCGCGGCTCCATGCCGACGACGAACGTGGCCCGGCCGATTATCTCGGCGTCGAGCCGCCGGCTGAAGTGACCGGCGATGTCCACTCCGCGTGCCGCGAGCAGACGGACGGCTCGGCCGGCGACGGGCGATCCCGACTCCAGCAGCCCGGCGCTCTCGACGTCCGCGCACACCCCGAGGTCGGCCAGGCGTGACCGGAGCATCCCCGCGCCCATCGGCGAGCGACACACGTTGGCGGTGCAGACGAGAAGGATCCTCGGCCTGGCCTCCACTCCGACGCCAGCGCGTCGGTGCTCACCCGCCGTTGTTGCCCCGTGCGTGCTCGTCGCCGCCTGCGGGCGACTTCGTCGTGGCGCCGTTGGAGGAGTGGTCGCGGGCGACGAAGGCGTCGACCAGCCGGGTGACGTTCATCTCGAGCATCGTCAGACGGGTCTCCAACCGCTCGAGCGAGGCGCGGACATCGGCCAGCTCGGCATCGTTCGAGGAACGTGCGCCGACGGTGTCGCTTCGCGCGCCGTGGCGCGGTGCGGGACGGCGGACGAGCTCGACCTGGACCGGTCCGTTGGCCCAGACCTCGGGACAGCCGTCGAAGCGTCCCTCGCACCGTGCGCCGCAGACGTCGCAGGTACAGGCGTGCGCGCCCGCCAGCATCGGATGGTCGCAGGCCGTGATCGCGACGCCGAACTCCGTGCACCAGCCCACTCGAGCGCCTACAGCCGAGGCTGCCGGACGGGAGCGCCCAGATCCGACGTCACTGGCCCGACGCGTCCTGCCGGGCGCGCACCGTCGCCCGGCGACGCGCCCCGATGACGAGGGCGGAGCCCAGCACGAGGACGACGAGCGCGATCCACACCACCGGAAGGGCGTCCGACCCGGTGAACGCCAGCGCGCCTGCGCCGGCCGTCTCGCCCGGCGCCACGACCGTGACCTTCGCCGTCAGCTCGAGCGGAGACCCGTCCGGCCGGTGGCCCGAGGATCGGATCGTGTGTGCGCCCCGCACCGCATCAGATGGGATCGTGACCTTCGCCGAGAACTGCCCGTTGCTGTCGGCCGTGGCGGTGCCGACGGAGACGGGTGTCGACTCGAAGGTGAGGCCGACCGGGTCCCCGGGCGCGTAGCCCGCGCCGCAATCGATCGTGTTCACGGTGATCGTCTGGTGTTGTGAGACCACCGCAGTGCTGACCCCGAGGCTGCACGACCCCGCCGGCGGATAGGACTGCTGCGCGCCGGCTACCCCCGCGAAGCCCACCACCGCGAGGGCAAGCGCTCCCATAAGAGTCACCACAGTGCGCACCCCGTGCCCCTCCCATCCCGCCCGTCACGGACCAGCGAACACGGCCCAGGCCGCTGGGTCTCGAATCCGTAGCGTCCCACGGTGAAACGCGAGGCGTCGCAGGGATGGCCGGAATCCGGCGAAATTCGCGCGCTGGTCACCGCGATGTTCTCGGCGAGGCACGCGCCGTCCATCTTCTGTTCCCGAACCTGGTGCGCCAGCACCCGAAGAGCGTCACGAGCGATCCAGCAGAGCCTCCCGGGCATCGAGTGCCGCGCCGATCTCGTCCTGCAGCCAGGACACGCCGAAGCGGCAGACAAGGTCCAACGCGCTCCGCCGCGAGGGCTCGGACACGCCCCATCGCTCGACGAGCGCGTGCGAGCGAAAGAACGAAACGCCGAGAGACCTGCGATCGAATGGCTCCACACGAAGATACGCGCGACCACCAGCTCCACAGATGTACTCGCTGGCGCGCGCCGCAACGGCGAGATCGGCGAGCCGCTCGCTGCGCTCCTCCGAGACGTCGAAGCCGAGATCGCTGATCGCGTCGCCCTTCCAGCCACCGAGGTGGAGGAGCGCCGTCCCCGTCTGCCCGACGGCGTCGATGAAGTGCCCTCGGCGGATCGCCGCGGCCGTGGTGTCGATCACCGGCTCGATGCACGGCCACCCCGGACTACGGCTGTAGTGCAGCGCCATCGTCCGGGAGACCCGCCGCGCCGTCTCCTCGGGGTGGGCCACCTCGAGGTTCTCGACGAGTGTCGACCGCCCCTGTGGCGCATGCACCGGCACCGTGCACCACCGCAGGGCGCGGGCGTCGCGGTAGGGCGCGATGAGGCAGCGGTGCTGGTAGTCGCGCCGGGCGAACTGCACGCGGCTGAGCAAGACCCACGCATCTGCCAACGCGATCTTGAGGAGCGTAGTGAGTCGCGGGAAGAAGTTGGGCTGATGGATCGCACACGCGATCCGCCGCTGGTGGTCGGGGCCGGCGGGCGCGCCGACGCGCGCCGTCACGATTCCGCTGCGTCGTATGCGTCGTGCGGGGCCGATGCGTACTGCCGCGCATGTCGAGGGGGTGTCGCGACGGCTCTTCGCCACGGGCGGACTGTGGGGACAGCGGGCGATTCCGGATAGACGCCGGCCCGCGTCGCCACCATCGCGAGCGCCCCGAGCACCGTGACCGCGAGGATCACCGTGACCCAGACCGGCAGGACCGCGGAACCGCACAGCACGGCCAGCGTCGCCATGAGGACTTCCACGACCACGAGGATCGCGACGGCGACGCTCGGAGACAGGCCGAGCTTCTCGAGCCGGTGTGACAAGTGGTCCTGGCCGCCGGTGACGAGCGACCGTCCCCGCCGAAGCCGGGCGACCGACACGACCGTGGTGTCGAGCACGGGCAGCGCCAGCAACAGCGCCGGCACGACCAGGCTCACGGGTGAAGGCACGTCCGGTACGAGCTCGAGGACCGCCACGGACAGCACGAACCCGATGAACAGCGCACCGGCGTCGCCCATGAAGATCGAGGCCGGTCGCCAGTTGTGCACCAGGAACCCGACACAGGCACCGCACAGGCTGATCGCAACGGTGGCGAGCATGTCCTGACCCTCGATCGCGGCAAGCGCGAACACTCCCGCCGACGCGGCGGCGGCTGTGCCCGCCGCCAGACCGTCCATGTTGTCGAGCAGGTTCAGCGCGTTCGTGACGCCGACGATCCAGACGATCGTGATGGCGATGTTGACCGGCGCCATGTTGGTGGGCTCCGCCCGCACGCCCGCGGCCACGACGCCCGCAGCGGCTGCCGCTTCGGCCGTGAGGCGCGCCAGCGGACCGATCCGCCGGTGGTCGTCGAGCAGGCCGATCAGTGCGACGGCCACGCCGGCGAGTGCCAAGGCGGCGATCCTCGTGCTGAGCTGCGGTTCGAACAGCCAGCCCGCCAGCGTCGCCCCGGCGATCGCGACGCCCCCGAGGTACGGGATCGGACGCGAGTGCCGCTTGCTCGGTCCCGGTTCGTCGACGAAGCCGACGACGAGCGACAGGCGTCGGAGCATCGCCGTGGCCGTCGCCGCGAGCACCGATGCGAGCGCGAACGCGACGAGCCACGAGCTGCGCACTCAGGACCTCACAGGTGTTCGACGGTCTGCCCCGCGGGTACGCAATGTCGCATGTCGAGAACAAGTGGGGCCTGCGACGCAACCGACGCGTAGTCGAACGCGTCGTGCGCGGTGAGCACGACCACGGCGTCGACGGCCTCGACCTCGAGCGGCGAGAAGTCCACCCTCACCACCCGCGGATCGATCCACCGGTCCTCCACGTGAGGGTCGGCGGCCCGGACCTCGGCGCCCAGCTCGAGGAGCAGCTCGGCGACGCGCAGCCCCGGGGACTCGCGGCCGTCCCCGGTGTTCTCCTTGTACGAGAGCCCGAGGAGCAGCAGCCGGCTGCCGTTCACCGCCCGACCACGGCTGTTGAGCGCCACGATGAGCCGGCGGACGACGTAGTCGGGCATGCCGGCGTTCACGTCGTTGGCGAGCTCGACGAAGCGGAAGGACTGGCCGAGCTCGCGTCGTACCTGCCACGACAGGTAGCTGGGGTCGACGGGCAGGCAATGCCCTCCGACACCGGGTCCGGGCACGAAGGGCATGAACCCGTGCGGCTTCGTGCTCGCGGCTTCGATCGCCTCCCAGACATCGATGTCGAGATCGTGAGCGAACATGGCGAGCTCGTTCACGAGCGCGATGTTCACGTGGCGAAATGTGTTCTCCAGCAGCTTGGTGAGCTCCGCCACCTTGGGTCCGGACACGACGACGGTGTGATCGACGATCTCCTCGTAGAACGATCGAACGGCTTCGGTCGACGCGTCGTCGATCCCCGACACGACCTTCGGCGTGTTGACGAGGTCCCACGTGCGGTTACCAGGGTCCAGACGCTCCGGGCTGTAGCCGACACGGAAGTCGCGCCCCCCTTCGAGGCGGCTGCGGCTCTCGAGCTCGGGAACCAGCAGCTCCTCGGTGGTACCCGGGTACGTCGTCGACTCGAGGACGACGGTCGAGCCCGTCCGAACGTGCGGCCCCAGGATGGACGCGGCACCTTCGATGTGCGAGAGATCAGGAGCACCATCCCGCAATGGCGTCGGCACCGCGATCACCGCAACGTCGAACTGCGCGCAGTCGTCGGGAGAGGTCGTCGGCAGGTAATGGCCACCGCGAAGCGCCCTATCGAGGCGCGCCTCCGAGACGTCCTCGACCTGCGGCTCCCCGGACGCGAGGCGCTTGATTCGCTCCTCGTCGGTGTCGAAGCCGACGACGTCGTAGCCGACCTCCGACGCGCGCATGGCCAACGGCAAGCCGACATAGCCCTGCCCCATGATCACCGCGCGTCGTGTCTCCGCCCGAGGAGCCATGGCCGGAGCTTGACAGGTCGAGTGCAAAAGAGGGTGCGAAATGCTGCACAACTGACGGCAAACGTCAGGTAGCCGACGTCGCGTCGACGCGCGCACTCGGCGCGACGCCTGCAATCGTCTCCGCGAGGATCTCGTCGAGCGTCCGCGTCGGCGCCCACCCCGTGAGACACCGGATCTTGCTCGTGTCCGGGACCCGCCGCAGCATGTCCTCGAACCCGGCCTCGTACGCCTGGTCGTAGGGAATGCGCTCGATCGGCGACGCGCTCCCCGCCGCGGCCTTGACCCTCTCCGCGAGCTCGAGGATCGAGACCTCCTCGCTGGAGCCGACGTTGAAGACGTCGCCTTCCGCGCCGGGATGGTCGACGAGCCCGAGCAAGGCGTCGACGACGTCGCGCACATGGCAGAAACACCGCGTCTGCGCCCCGTCGCCGTACACCGTGAGTGGTCGGTCTGCGACGGCCTGGGCGACGAGCCGAGGGATCACCATCCCGTAGCTGGGGCTCTGCCGAGGCCCGACGGTGTTGAACAGTCGCACCACGACCGTCGGGAGGCCGCGCTCCTTCTGGTACGCGTAGGCGAGGATCTCGTCGACGGCCTTCGACGTGCTGTACGCCCAGCGCGCGACCGCGGGCGACCCGAGCACGCGGTCGGCCGTCTCCGTCAAGGGCGCGGTCGTGTTCTTGCCGTAGATCTCGGAAGTGCTGGCGGCGATGATCTTCTTGCGCCCGTAGCGCTCGGCTCGGTCGTAGATGATCTCCGAGCCGCGAATGTTCGTGACGAGGGACTTCAGCGGGCGTTCGACGATGAGCCGCACCCCGACCGCCGCCGCGAGGTGCACGATGACGTCGGCGTCGGCTACGACCTCGTCCACGGCTTGAACGTCGAGCACGGACCCCTGGACGATGCGAAGGCGCGGGTGATCCCACACCGCGCCGAGATTGTCGAGCTTTCCCGTCGACAGGTTGTCGAACGCGATCACATGCTCGCCTCCGGCGAGCAGTGCCTCGACGAGGTGCGACCCGATGAAGCCGGCACCACCCGTGATGAGGAACGTCGCCATCGGGGACCTCGATTTGACGCACACCGCAGACAGCACTCACGTACGGCGCATCGCCGCGTCGCGAGACAAGCGAGCAGAAAGTAGCGCGCGCTTCTCGTCGGCTCGTCGTTCCAGGCGACAACGCGGTTACGTACGAGTGAGCGGAGCGAAGATGTCGCGCGAACAACGCGTGACTTATTCAGGCCCCGTGCGCGGTGATTGGCACCAAGCGTGCTCGTAGAGATTCGCGACGTCGTCGACGAGTCGCCGGGTCGAGAACAGTACGGAGGCTCGCTGAGCGGCGGCGTGACCCATCCGCGACCTGAGGTCGGCGTCACCGAGAATCTCGAGCACGGACGATGCCATGTCGTCGTGGTCGGTCGTCGTCGTGAAGCCCGTGACCCCGTGCTCGACGACCTCGGCCGCGCTCCCCACCCGGGTCGTGACGGCCGCCCGCCCCGCGTGGGCCGCTTCGATCAGGGTGACCGGCATCCCCTCGTTGTCGGATGTCAGGACCACGACGTCGGCGGCGGCGTAGACCGTCTCCACGTCACTCCGCCACCCGACCATCCGCACGCGAGGACCGAGGGGCCGGGCCTTGCGCCGCACATCGTCGACGAGCTCGCCGTCGCCGACCATCAAGAAGGTCACGTCTCCGCGCTTCGTGCACACTCGACCGGCGAGCTCCAAGAAACGGTCCGGCCGCTTCACGGCGGTGAGACGACCCACGTAGGCGACGACCAACCCGGGGGCGGGCAGGCCGAGGGCGGCCCGGGCGGCTGCTCGCGGCGGTGGCGCCGCCAGCGTGACGCCGGGCGGGACGATGTGGAACTGGTCCCTGCGCCCGATGCCCTTCGCGAGCAGATCGTCCCGGGTCCGGGCGCCCACGGCGACGAGCGCCGTCGTCCGGCGGGCGAGCCCGCGCTCGATCCTGACGACGGCCTCCGTCTTCCAGGGCGAGAAGTAGCCGGTCAGAAGATGGCCGTGGAATGTGTGAACGGTGATCGGAACACGGCACCACCGGGCCGCGAGCCTCCCGAGGATTCCGGCCTTCGCGGTGTGCGTGTGGACGATGTGCGGCTGGAACGTACGCATCTCGGTGACGAGCGACCTGATCGCGCGCCCGTCGGCGAGAGGGTCGGGCTCGCGACCGAGGCCCGGCATCGGTCGCGCCTCGACGTGAGGCGCGCGCAGCCCGAGGAAGTCGCCCTCTCCGGGGCCGAGCCGACCAACACACAGTCGGGACTCGAATCCGTGGGCGTCGAGGTGGTCGGTGAGCGCCACGGCCTGGAGCGCGGGGCCGCCAACATTTAACCGGGCGATTACCCGCATGACACGCAAGCGATCGGGGCGTGGCCGGTTTCGACCGACCTGCTTCGTCATGTTGCTCCTGCGGGCTTCGTTGTCGCCGTTCATCACGGCGTCACTGTTGATGTCTCCGTGTACGGTGCGGCGGCATGATTGCGCAGTCTCGCTTGTCGCGCACTCCCGACTCGAAAGCGCGACTGCAGCGCGTCGTCCTCACCGTCGGCCAACTCGGACTCGGAGGAACAGAGCGACAGATCGTCCTGCTCGCGCAGGGCCTCAAGGACCGCGGGATCGATGTCCGCGTCGCGTCCCTGTTCGAAGGCGGACCGAACACGCAACCGATTCGCGATGCCGGCATACCCCTCTACGTCGGAAAGTCGCGAGTGCAGAGCACCGAATCAGAAGCGGCGGTACCGGGGTTCCCGCGATCGCTTCCGCGCATCGCTCGGCGCATCCTGACGCTCCCCGAGTACGGGTCGTGGCTTCGGAGCTTCCGGCCGCAGGTGGTCCACGCGTTCCTCTACCACGCCTACGTCATCACTCCCCCGGCCGCCCGATTCGCGCGCGTCCCGGTTGTGGTTGCTGGGCGCCGCAGCCTCGGTGACTTCAAGGAGGGTCGACGCTTCGCGCTACTGCTCGAACGGATGGCGACGGCGATGACGCACCGCGTCATCGCCAACTCCGAAGCCGTCGCCGAGTACACGATCGAACAGGAACACCTCGACCCGGCGAAGCTCGAAGTCATCCCGAACGGTTTGCCCGGCGATGCGTTTCAGCCCGCGACTCCGATCGAGGTCCGCAGCGATCGCCCGATCGTGGTGTCCGTCGCGAACTTCTACGCATACAAGGGCCATCGCTACCTCCTGGACGCCGCCGCCCGCCTCGACGGGTGCGGGAGGCCGGTCACGGTCGTCTTGGTCGGCGACGGCGTCGAACGTGATTCGCTCGAGCGACAGGCGCAGGACCACCGCCTCGATGTCCGCTTTCTCGGGAAGCGCACCGACGTCGCTGCCGTGCTCGCCGCAGCCGACGTGGTCGCGCAGTCATCTCTCGGCGAGGGGTTGAGCAACGCCGTGCTCGAGGCGATGGCCGCGGGCAAGCCCGTCGTCGGCACCGACATCGGCGGCCATCGGGAGCCCTTGGGCGACTGCGGCATCATCGTCCCGCCCCGCGACGGCCAGGCGCTCGCCGCCGGGATCCGCCAACTGGTCGACGATCCGTGCGGCGCGCAGTCCCTCGCTGCTCGAGCCCGTGAGCGGGCGCAACAGCGGTACTCGCGGGAGGCGATGGTCGACGCCCACGTGTCCGCCTACGAGAGGCTCCTCCGCGCATGTGTGGCATCGCCGGCTTCCTGACCGCGCAACCCGCCGATCCCGACCTCCTCGCCCGGATGTGCGAGGTCATCGGGCATCGCGGCCCCGACGACGACGGCTTCCTCGTCGAAGGAGGGCTCGGTCTCGGCATGCGCCGGCTGGCGATCATCGACCTCGACTCCGGGCGCCAGCCGATCTGGAACGAGGACGAGACCATCGCCGTCGTCTTCAACGGCGAGATCTACAACCACCGGCAGCTCCGCGCCGAGCTCGAGGCGGCCGGCCACAGGTTCCGGACCCGGACCGACACCGAGTGCCTGGTGCACCTGTACGAGTCCGAGGGCGTCTCGTTCGTGCGCCGACTGCGCGGCATGTTCGCGATCGCGCTCTGGGACCGCCCGCGCGGGCGTCTGGTCCTCGCCCGCGACCGTGTCGGGAAGAAGCCGCTCGTGTACCGCGTCGACGAACGCGGGATCTGGTTTGCTTCGGAGCTCAAGTCGCTCCTGCAGGATCCCGCCGTGCAGCGCACCGTGGACCGAGTCGCGCTCCACCACTACCTGACGTACCAGTACGTCCCGGCGCCGTGGACGATCTTCGACGGGATCCGAAAGCTTCCGCCTGCTACCACGCTCGTCTACGAGAGCGGGAAGGTGACCCTCGACCGCTACTGGCGACTCTCCTATGAGCCGAAGTGGAATGGTGACGAGCGCACGGCGCTCGAAGAGCTGCACGAGTTGCTGGTCGACTCGACGAGAGTTCGGCTGATGTCCGATCGCCCGCTCGGCGCGTTCCTCTCGGGTGGGTTGGACTCGTCGCTCGTCGTGGCCGCGATGTCAGACATCGCGACGGGCCCGGTGAAGACGTTCTCGATCGGCTTCGACGAGCGACAGTTCGACGAGCGCGCATACGCGCGCCTGGTCGCTGAGCGCTTCGGTACGGAGCACCACGAGCTCGTCGTGAGTCCCCGCGCTGCCGAAATCCTTCCCGAGCTCGTCTGGCACTACGACGAGCCGTATGCCGACTCGTCGGCCGTCCCGAGCTTCTACCTGGCGCGGATGACCAGAGAACAGGTCGTCGTCGCGCTCAACGGCGACGGCGGCGACGAGTCATTCGGCGGGTATGCGCGCTACGCCGCCGCGCTGCAAGCCCGCCGATTCGGTCTTTCCAGCGCCCCTACCCGGCGGGCGGCGGCTTGGCTCCATCGCCGGCTGCCCGACGGCGAGCGAGGCACTCTCTACGGAAAGGCCAAGCGGTTCGCGGGCGTGCTCGCCAAAGAGGATGCCCGCCGGTATGCGAGCTTGATCTCGTACTTCGACACCGAGGAGAAGTGCAGGCTCTATACGCCCGCCATGCGGGCCGCGGTCGAGGCCGTCGACTCGTACGAGCTCATCGATCGCAGCCTCGACGAGCCCGACGCGTGCAACTTCGCGGATCGCCTCCTGAGACTTGACGTCGAGACGTACCTGCCCGGGGATCTCCTGGTGAAGATGGACATCGCCACGATGGCGAGCTCGCTCGAGGCCCGCTCGCCGTTCCTCGATCACCACCTGATGGAGTTCGCGGCCTCGCTCCCGTCGGCCTGGAAGATC
>DATFVT010000401.1:0-14852 GCA_035260105.1 Acidimicrobiia bacterium | reverse complement strand
GGTGGCGCCGGGCGGCGGTGGACGGGTTGGCGACGATCGGGATCGTCGCGCTCCTCACGTCGTGGTGGTGGATCCCGCGCGTCGTGACCACGATCCGCTCACGCGGCTTGGAGCTCCCGGTGCATCCCGGCCGGCCGCTCGTCGGGATGGGACCCCGGGACTTCGTGATCGGGTTCGGTGTCGCCGGCCTCGTCGGCCTGGTCGGTGTGCTGTACGCGTGGCGCCGCCGCTTCCAGCCCGTCGGTGTGTTCATCGTGTGGCTCGCGCTGATGGCGGTGCCGCTCCTGGTGTTGGGCGTTGCGCGCGACTCCGGCTTCGTGACGTCACGCCGGGCGTGGCTGCTGGCGTCCGTGCCGATGCTCGGCCTGGCCGTGCCCGTCGTTGCCGCCCTGGCGCGCGCGGCGCCGCGCGTGCTCGCCCCGGTCGTGGTGGCGGCGGTCCTGGCTCCGTCGGTACCTGCGCTGGCGGCCACGTTCGACGAGGTGCGTACGCTGCCGTGGCATCCGGGCATCTGGCCGTCGGGGGAGGACGTGTCGGCGTGGTCCGGCCCGTGGTCGGACCTCCGGGGACGCGTCGAGCGGGGCGGCGACGTGCTCGCGCTCACCTACGACTCGAAGGGCGCGGCGATGTGGTCGTTCTCGGGCGCACGCCTGTACAGCGCGTTCCTGCCCGTCGTGATCAAGCCGGGCTTCGACCTCGAGCGCGTCACGGGGCTGAGCTATCGCGAACGAGTCCGGCGGATGGACGCCGCGTTCGCGTCGGGCCGGGCCGGGCTGTGCCGTCTCGCACGCGGCGCTGACGCCGACGCGCTCGCGCTCGACGCCCGGGACGGGCTCGTCGGCGTATACGACCGCACCCCTGCCGCGCAGTTCCGAACGGACCCGCGGGACCGCACCGTGGCATCCGTCGACCGGGCGCTCTCTCCGGGCGTCCGGTACCGCGACGACTACGCGCTGGGCGAGGACTACCTCCGCCTCGACGCCGGCGGTCGGGTAGCGGTGCCGTGGACGGCGCCGGACCTCCGGCTCCTCGAAGTCCAGACGCGCGCGAGCACGGGCGCGGGCCCCGTTCTCGAGGTCCGCGCCGGAGACGCGGTCGTCACGGTGAACGCCGGTCGTTCGAGGGTCGCGCTCCCCGCCGGCGCGCCCGACGGCCTCGAGATCACCGCGCGCCGACCCGTCGACCTGCGGGAGGTCACCGGGTACGCCGCCGTGCCGGGCGTGCGTCCGGGCGACGGGCCGTTCCTGGCGTCGCCGGAGAGGTTGTGCCGCCGTGACTGACCTCGCGACCAGACCTGTTCCTCCGGCTGAGACCGCGGCGCCCGGCACCGGCGCGCCTGACGCGCGGAGCGCCCGCACCGAGCTAGCCCTCCAGCGGGGCGGGCTCGTGCTCGTCGTGCTCACCGCCTTCGCGGCGCTGGTCGTGCACTCGGGGTTCTTCCACCGCGCCGACTGGCTCGCGGCCGACCACATGTACCACCGGGGCGTCGCGTACAACGTCCAGGGCGGTCGCATCCTCGGTGAGGACTATTTCACCGGCCATCTGTCGTACTTCGCGGGCACGTGGCACCTCGTCTTCGGGCTGGCTTCGCGGGCCCTCGGGGTGTCCTACGACGGGTTGGTGATCGCCGCGTCGTGGGTGTGGGGGCCGATCTGGGTCGGAGTGCTCGCGCTGTTCGGGTACCGGCTGTTCCGAGGCGACTGGGTGCGCACCAGCTTGTTCGTCCTGCTCGGGGCGTTCGCAGCGCAGTGGTCGACGGCGATCAGCCGACTCTGGGTCGACGGGGTGCTCCCATCCGGCACCGCGGAGTGGCCCCTGTACCCGCGCGACGTCGCGCTTGCGGCGACGATCCTCGCCGTGTGGGCCGCGCTGTCGCCTCGTCGCTGGGTGCGCGTCGGCATCAGCGCGCTGTTCGCGGCGCTCGCGTTCACCACGCACAGCCAGATCGGCGTCCTCGCCGTGATCGTGGCGCCGATCACGGTGCTCATCGGCCCGGAGTCGGGCCGGAGCCGCCGGACACGTCTGTACGAGGCGATCGGTTCGGTCGCGGTCCTTGCCGCCGTGTCGGCGTGGTGGTGGATCCCGCAAGCGGCGGCGTTCCTCTCCGGCCCGAACGTCGAGCTCCAGTCGTGGCCCGGGCTCCCGCCCGTGGTCATCGGACCGCTGGACTTCTTCATCGACTTTGGCATCGTCGGCGTGCTCGCCATCGTCGGGGCGGTGCTCCTCGCGCGTGCTCGGGCGTGGCGTGACCGACGGGTCGTCCTCGCCGTCTGGCTCGGCGTCGTGTTGCCGCTCGTCCCGATCGCGCGGCTGACCGGCGACGCCGGGTTCTTCACCGAGCGGCGCCTCTGGCTACTCGCTGCGCCCGCCCTCGTGGCCCTCGCCGCCGAGGCGGCCGCCGCGCTCGTCCGCGCCGCAGCCCGGGTTCGTCTCGTGCTCGCTGCGGTCGTCGCGGGCGCGCTCGTGCTCCCGGGCGTTCCCGCGCTGCTCGCGACCCAGGACCTGATCTCCACGCTCTGGTACGCGCCGATCCGTTCGAACGGGTTGCAGTTCGAGCCGGCCGAATGGCGCCCCGTGTGGGACCAGTTGAACCACGAGGTGCGTGAGCACGGCTCCTACCAGGTGGCCGCGCCCGAGGAGTACGGGGCCTCGCTGTGGGCCTACAGCGGCGCGCAGGTCGTCAGCCTGTGGCTGCCCGGCCCGTACAAGCTCGGCTACGACCCGAAGCCGCTCACCGGCTTCGGCTACGAGGATCGCGTCCGCCGCCAGGCGCGGGCGTTCGAGCAGGGCGTGCCCGGTCTCTGCGGCCTGGTGCGTCCCTTCGGCGTCCACGCCTTCGTCCTCGACCGTCTCGCGAACGACCGCATCGGCACCTACGACGCGTGGCCGGCGGCGAAGTACCGCCGGGACCGCATCGACCGCGACGCATCGGACCTGCACCGGAGCGTCGCGCCCGGGCTCACGTACCGGGACGAAGGCGCCAAGGACGTGCTCGTCTTGAAGCCCGGCGCCACCTATACGACGCCGTGGTCGTCAGGCGACGTTGACGTCGCGCGCGTGGCGTTCCAGAACCTGACCGACAAGCCGGCCCGCGCCGAGATCAGCAGCGGTGACACGACGAAGGTCGTCACCGTCCCACCCGTCGGGCGCATCGACTCGATCTTCCAGGACCGCGAGTACCGCCCACTCGGGCCGGTCACGATCCGGGCCGTCGACCGCGTCGACCTGTTGCGTGTCGAGGGGTTCGAGCCGGTGCCTGCGCTCGCGGGCGCGGACGGCCCGTTCATCGTCACCCCGAGTCGACTGTGCCGGCCGGGCTGATCGACGGGTTCGCCCACGACGTCGGCGGTCTCGTCTTCGTGGCCGCCGCCGCCGGAGTGCCGGCGTGGGCAGCGGCGACGGCGACGCGCGCCGAAGGCGCGCTTGGCTCGATCGTCGAAGGACGCTTCGCCGCATTCCTCCTCTACTTCCTGTCGTTCCTCGCCCTCGGAGCCGCCCTGCTCGCCCGCCTCGATCTGCTTCGCCCGAGCGCGATCCTGATCACCGGCACGATTGCGGTTGCGAGCGGCGGCGCGGTCATCTGGCGGCGCCGGAATGCGGCCGGTCGGGATACCGGAAGCGCCACCACGACGTCGTCCCGTCGCGAGCGGCTGATCGCGCCTGCATTCCTCGGCGGCGTGGCCTTGCTGGCGCTCCCGCAGCTGGCAGCGATCGCCGCGCGCCCCGACTCGGTTCCCGACCCGACCCCGTGGAACTTCTGGCGCGTGACGATGCAGTACGACCGCGCCGGCGGCACGCCTGGATCGTCCGAGGAATGGGGCGAGACGATCGAGGCCAACACGGACTACCCGGGCTTCAGCGCCGGCAGCGCGGCCGTCGCCACCATGACCGGCGGACGCGACTCGATGCTGGCGGCACAGGTCGCTCGCGTCATCACCGTGGTCGGGGTGCTGCTGGCGTTCTTCGTGCTCGCCCGCTCCTGGGGCGCGTCACGACCGGCCGCGTTCGGCGGCGCCGCCGTGCTCGCCGCGCTCGGCTATTGGGCCGTCAAGGCATCCTCGTACCGACCCGAGGCGTACGGGTACGTCCTCATGCTGCTCGTGCCGGCGTTCGTGACGGCATACCTCGCGAATCATCGTCGCTCGGTCCTCGTCGCCGCCGTCGTCGGCGCGGCGGCGCTGTCGCAGATCCACGGGATCTCGTTCGTGGTCGCGGGTGCGCTCGTCGCCGCGCTGCTCGTCGCCGAGCTCGTGCGTCGTCGAACCCGCGAGGCCGTCGCCGCCGTCGCGCTCGTGGCTGCGCTCCTCGGCGGCGCGTGGATCGTCACGGACGTGGTCGTCAACGGCCGCGTCCGGCAGGCCTCGCAGAGCACAACTCTGCCCGAGCCCGGTCCCGGCCGTCCCGATCCCACGCTGGAGTTCCTGCGCCAGGCACGCGCCGACCCGTCGGCGCCGGTCGTCCAGTCCTTCGGCGGCCTCGTGCGCTCCACGCTCGACCGGGGCTTCGCGCCCGACGACGACATCGACACCGCGCTCTACGTGCTCGCCGTCGCGACGGCGGCGGTAGCGCTCGTCACCGGCCTCCTGCTGCGCCGGAGGATCACGGCGCGCCTCCTCGTGCGCGCGCTCGCCGCCGCCGGGTTCATCGGCCTCGTCTGCCTGACGTTCCAGCTCGGCTGGTCGACGTACGTGCCCCGCCGTACCGGAGCGACGCGCGTGCTGGGCGCCGGGCTCCTCCTGCTCCCGCTCGTCGGTGCCGTCGCGGTGACCGTCGCCGGGTTCGGCCGCGTCCGGCGTGCGCTGGTCGCGACGTGGGTGTCCATCGGCGTCCTCGCGCTGGCGCTGTCGGCGTCGACGATCTGGGGGATCCGCGAGTGGCAGCCTTCGCGATCGGCGATCACCGAGCTGCGGGGGACCGAGCTGCCTCGCGGCTCGCTCGTCGCCTCGAACGCGTTCAGTGAGGGCTTCGTACCGAGCGTGCTTCACCGTCCCGGCATCACCGACGGGCGCGGCCCGTACCTCGAAGGCGAGCGGCTACTCGGCCGGGGGACGCGGATCCTCGAGGAGGCCCACCGCTTCTTCGCCGATCCCGTGGCGGGCTGGCCCGCGCTGCGGGACCGGGGCGTGACGCACGTGCTCGTCGGCACCCGGGCCTGGATGTTCGGCACCAGCGAGATCTTCCCGGTCGACGGCGCCGCCCTCGGCTCGATCCCCGACCTCGAGCTCGTCGACCGCGGCCCGGGCTACCTTCTGTACCGAGTGCGCACGCTCGAAGCGTCTCAGTGAATCGTCACCGGCGTGCCCAGCGGCACGCCGGCGGCGAGCGTGGTGACGAGATCGTTCGGGAGGCGCGCGCAGCCTTCCGAGACGGCCTGGCCGATGCTGCTTGGCCGGTTGGTGCCGTGGATCGCGATGCGGTAGTCGCCGTTCGACGAGCGGAAGGTGTCCGAGTAGGCGGAGAGGGCGACCGCCCGCGGGCCGTACGGCCCGGACGGATCGGTGTCGACGACATCGGTGACGAAGTACTGCCCCGTCGGGGTGGGTGAGGACGCCGCACCGACCGCCACCGCGTGCTCCATCAACGGCGCGCCGGCCCGTGTCCAGGTGAGCTTGCGCGCCGGCAGGTCGATGTCGATCCGGTCGTCGATCGTGACGACGTCGACGTCGCTCGCGTGCACCCAACCCACTGAGCCGTTCGGCCGCAGCGGGAGCCCGACCTGGAGTGACTCGCCCGCCGTCCCGACGACGAGCAGTGTCAACGGCGAGCCGAACTCCGTCGGGTTCCGCAGCGTGCGCGCCGGGGCGACGTCGGTCGCGCCTGCGTAGATCGGAAGCTCGGCGTTCTTGCTGCGTGCGATCGGGACGGGCGGCGGCGCTTCCGGTGTCGTCGCCGCTTCCGACGGCGTGGTCGTCGGAACCTGGTACGCGTTCGCGGCCGCCGCCGCCTCGGGCTGCAGGTCCTCGAGCCGGGGGAGCGTGGTGGCGGGAGGGCTCGGCGGCGTCCACGTCGAGTCGCGGGCGACGATCGGCGAGATCTGTGCCGGGGCGTGATGCGCCCGTGTCGCGGTGTCGCATCCCGCGCCCGCGGCAACGACCAGAGCGAGCGTCGCGACAAACACGACAAGCGGTGCGAGACGGCGCACGGGCGCGAGTCTGTCGGCGTTCCCGGTTACGTGCGGGTGAACATCGATGAACGCCGGCCGAGCGGCTTATCGGTCGATCGCGGTGTTCATCGCATCCATGCCCGCATCATCGCCCTGAAGAACGCCAACCCGTAGCGCATGGTGCCCGGCTTCTTCGATTCGCCCACCAACCTGCGATGCACGGTGATCGGCACCTCCTCGAGGCGTAGGTGCACGCGGACCGCAGCCAGGATCGTCTCGCCGGTGTGGAACTGGTCCTCGCGGAGCCGCAGCCGCTCGATGGCGCCCGTCGAGAACGCCCGGTATCCGCTCGAGCAGTCGGTGACGCGTCGCCGCGCCAGCAACGAGATCACCGAGTTGAACGCGCGGACACCCATCCGGCGCGTCAGGACGGCGCCCTGCTCCTGGCCCAGGACCCGCGAGCCGATCACGAGGTCGGCTCGGCCGGCGAGGATCGGCTCGACGAGTCGCGGCATCTCGGCCGGGTCGTGCTGTCCGTCGGCGTCCATCGTCACGATGGAGCCCGCACCGAGGCGGGACCCGACCTCGTAGCCCAGGCGCAGGGCGGCGCCTCCGCCTCGGGTCACGGGGTGGGAGACGACGGCGGCCCCGGCGTCTCGCGCGACCTGCCGCGTCGCGTCCCGGGACCCGTCGTCAACGACGACGGCCAGCACGCCGGCGCCGTGCATGACCGCGGGGATCGCTTCGATCACGGCGCCCAGCGTCCCGGCCTCCTCCAGTGCCGGGATCACCACGGCGATGGCGGAGTGCTCGCAGCCCGGCGGCAGCTCGAGCGACTGCATCGCGACGGCGGCGAACGTGTGGTCCAGGATGCGGCGGCTGGCGTCGAGGCGAACCAGGACCCAGAGCAGCACGACCATCTGCACCGCAGCCACGATGACGAGGGCCACGACCAGGCCGGACAGCGGGTTGTCGGCGATCCCCACGCGGTCGCGGATCGTGTAGACGATCGACGGGCTGACGGCCACGGCCGTGACGGCAGCCGCGATTGCCACCGAGAACAGCAGCGTGCCTCGCGTCGCTCGCCCGCGGCGGTACGCCCGCCACGCGAGGAGCACGATGACGACGGCGAGGAGAATCGCCGGGATGCGCAGGGCGTAGATCACCGGCGGCGGGGCGGCTCCCACCGGCAGCGATGCGGAGCTCAGCGGCGGGGCCGCCATGCCGGCCAGCTGTCGGGGCCGACGTTGCGGCTGATGTCGGTGACCCCCGTCCCGTCGTCGTTGATCGCGACGACTTCGTCGTTGCCCTGCACGTTGCTCGTAAACGCCAGCACGCGGCCTTGGGGGGCCCAGCTCACCTGGCGTTCGTTGATCTCCTCGGTCTTGCTCACGTTGTGCGGGTCACGACCATCGGCGTCCATCACGAAGACGTCGTCGTTCCCGTCGATCGTCTTCGTGGACAGGTAGGCGATGCGTTGCCCGTCTGGTGAGAAGACCGGGCGCTGCTCCGAGCTCTTCGGCTGCTTGGTGAGGCTCCGCTGGTTCGAGCCATCGGCGTTCATGACCCACACGTCGGGGAGCGTCTCGCGTTGCGAGGTGAAGGCGATGACCCGCCCGTCGGGCGCCCATGCCGGGTCGAAATCCGCCCGGGGCGTGTTCGTCAGCTGCCGGAGGCCCGACCCGTCCGGGCCTACGACCCACACATCCGACTCCAGGCTGTTGACCTCCGGTGCGAGCGTGAACGCGATCTGGCGGCCATCGGGCGACCACGCCGGTTGCGACACGAACTGGTGCAAATCGGTGAGCTGACGCTGGCCGCTGCCGTCGGCGTTCATCACCCACAGGTCGAAGCTGCCGCTTCGGTTCGAGAAGAAGGCGATCTGCCTGCCGTCCGGGGACCAGATGGCTCCGCCGTCGTTGCCGGGGTCGGTCGTGAGCTGGTGCAGGTTCGAGCCGTCGGCGTTGACGGCCGAGATGTCGAAGTTCCCGCTGCCGTCGCTGTCGAAGATCACTACGTGTCCGTCGGGCGACCAGCGTGGCGCTTCGAAGCGCCCCGGCCCCTGGAAGATCGGCGTCTGCCCGTCGCCGTTGCCGGCGACACGCCAGATGCCGGACGGCTGATCTGCCCGCTCGGCGACGAACGCGAGCTCCTCCTTGCGCACCTGCGCGTCGAGCGGCCGGGTGTCGGGCGCGTTGGTCGATCCACTCGAGCTGCTACACGCCGCGAGCGCGGCGATCCCGCAGAGCGCAGCCAGCGAATGGCGCGCTCGGAACCGAGAAGCAAGCTTCGCAACGACGGATTGCACCGGCGGTGATCGTAGGTGCACGCACTGGTGCTCGGGCCTCGACGCAAGCGCGCGCGGTGAACGGTCGCCCAACGTTCATCGACGCGCCACCTCGGTGACACTTCGAAGCCGCGCGTGGCTCGAAGCACCGCGCGCGCCAACCAGGGTTTCGCCTCGCGTTCATTACCGGGACAGTGGCCGGTCACGCCGCGCGATTAGGAAGCGGCCTAGCGCGGCGGGGCAGGTCGTTGCCTGCCGCACGACACCAACAAGGGAGCAGCCTGTGAAGAAGCGGCACTTGGGCATAGTGATGGCCCTCGTCACCGTCGGCCTCGTGGTCGGCGTTCTCGGGGCCGTACCGGCAATGGCGGATCCGCCGAACATGAACCCGTCAGGCGGCACGAGCTACATCCGTGGCGTCGGGTCGGACACAACGTACGAGATGGTGGTCGCCCTCGGTGATCAGTACAACGCGTCACCTGGGTGCATCACCTCGCAGTCGGGTCTGACGTTCCCGCTCAACGGGACCTGCGTCGACTTCGACACCGGTACGCCGGGCATCCAGCCCTCGTACCAGAACGGCATCAGCAACGCGAACGCCGACCGTGACGTGGTATGGAACATGTACCCCGTCGGGTCGGGCAACGGCATCACGTTGCTGTCGCAGACCGGGAACCCGGGCGTGATCCCGCGGATCTCGTACGCGCGGTCGTCGCGTGCGCCCGCTGGTTCGGACCCGGCCGGGCTCCGATTCCTCGCCTTCGCGAGGGATGCCATCCCGTGGATCAAGTACGACGACTCCGCGGTGGCGAACGAGGGTTCGGACGGAGTGACGAACCTGACCCAGGCGCAGATCCAGGGGATCTTCGTGAGTTGCACGAACACCAATTGGAACCAGGTGGGCGGCAACAACTCGAACATCATCGTCTGGTCGGCCCAGGGCGGTTCCGGGACCCGGACGACGTTCGACGGCTTCGTCGGCGGGAACTCGACGAGCTGCATCCCGGCGGCGCAGAAGGACGGCAACCTCGCCAACGGCGAGCGAGTGATCTTCGAGAACAACTCGGAGCCGATCTTCAACGCGACCGCCAACGACTGCACGCCGTTGGGCGCCGGGTGCACCGGGAGCTCGATCTTCTTCTACTCGCTCGGACGGTTCAACGAGACTCCGCCCGTGCAGGGAACGAAGAGCGGGGTCCTCGGGAACATCAACGGGGTTGCGCCAACCGAGCCGAACGTCGTGAACGGCACGTACCTGTACAGCCGCGACGTCTTCAACGTCATTCGGAACGCGTTCGGAAGCGGCAACGCCAACTCTTCCGTGCGTGACTTCTTCGACGGTGACGGCTGGCTGTGTGCCCACGACCTGCCGACCGACCCGCTGACCGGTGTCCCGTACCGGACGGAGGTCGAGAACGTGATCCGGGCCAAGGGGTTCTTCCCCTTCCCGACGGGAGCGCAGGGCGCGGGATTCCCGAACGGTCACTGCCGGATCACGGACACGTAGCAAGTGCAATGCATTGACTCGGGCTGATCCCATCGGCTCGATCGGGGTGGGGCCCGGTGCCGCGGCGCCGGGCTCCACCCGCGTCCGCGTGGCGCACCCCCCGATGTCCTCGCGCCGTGTCACCGTCGCGCTTCTCGCGCCGGCGATCGTCCTCGCCGCCGTGACGGCGATCTACATCGCCTACACGCGCGCCGGAATCGGATTGTCCCCGGATTCTGTGTTCTATACGGAAGGTGCGCGCAGCCTGGCCCACGGCGACGGGTACACCGCCTTCATCGACATCACGGGGCGCCGGGCGATCGTCGACTTCCCCCCGCTGTACTCGACGCTGCTCGCCGTCTTGGACGTCGGCGGCATCGGCCCGCTGGCCGGTGCCCGCCTGCTGAATGGTGGGCTGCTCCTGGCAACGGCGCTTCTCGTGTACCTGCTCACGCTCCGCTGGACGGGCGGCAATCGCGCTGCCGCCGTCCTGGTGCCCGCGCTGTACCTGCTCTCGCTCGGCGTGCTGCGGCTCTACGGCTTCGTCTGGACCGAGCCGCTCTTCGTCCTGCTCGTCGTCCTGTGGGCGCTCGCAATCGACGGCTATCTCCGGCGTGGCGGGTGCAGCGCGCTGACCGCCGTCGCGGTGCTGGTCGCAGCGTCGATTCTCACGCGCTACGTCGGTGTCGCGCTCCTTCTCGCGTCCGTCGTCGCGATCCTGGCGCTGGGGCCCGACGGTCGAAGGCGACGTCTTCAAGGGGCCGGCGTCGTCTCCGCGGTGGGTGTGCTCACGGCGCTGGCCTGGACGGTCTGGACTCGCGTGTCGGGCGTCGAGACCAAGTACACGCCGGCGTTTCACGGCATCGAGGCGGGCAAGCTCGAAGAGGGAATCGACTCGGTGTCGAGCTGGGTCTTTCCCTCGCCCGTTCCCGAAGACGCCCGCCCATGGTTGCTCGGGCTGAGCCTCCTTGCCGCCGTCGTAGTGGTCGTCGTGCTCGTCCTGCGACGCGACCGCGAGAGGGATCCGCGACGGGAAGCGTTCGGCCGCGTGCCGGGGCTCACTGCCATGGCGACGTTCGCCGCTGTCTACGTGGGCTTCCTGCTCTTCTCGATGACGTTCATCTCCGCCAGCGGCAGGCTGATCGACCGGTACCTGGCGCCCGTCTTCCTGGTGGTGCTCATCTTGGTCGCCGTCGGGCTGGCGCGCTCTTCCCGGCCGGTTCGCGTCGCCGGATTCGCGGTTCTGCTCCTGCTCGTGGTCGCGTACACGGTCAACTCTGTGGACGCGGTTGCTCGGGAGCCGATCAGTGAGCGCGGCATCACCGCGAAGTACTATGCCCGCTCACCGCTGCTCGACGTGGCGGAGGCGCAGCGGGGACGCTTGGTCTACTCGGACCGTCCCGAGACGATCTACGCCAACAGCCGGATCCGCACGGTCGATCTCGTTCCGAAGAAGTACGACCCGTACACGCTGCGCGCCAATACCGCCTTCGACGAGGAGGTGCGTCGGATCGGGTCCGAGGTTCTCGCCGGCAACGCGGTGGTCATCATGTGGAACGCAGAGAAGGCGGAGCGGCACGACCACCTCCTCACTGCGGAAGAGCTCGTACAGCGGATCGATGGCCTCGATTCCAGGTCGTTTCCGTCCGGTGTCGTGTTCTTCGCCGCGAGCCGCGGTTCGCCGACCGGGTAGCGCGGTCAGAACGTCGACGGCAGGAGCATGCTCACGCTCTCGAAGAACAGGATCAGCAGCGCGAGCAGGATCGGCGTCGTGATGATGTACGTCGGCCACCGAAGCCAGCGCCGATACAGGATCCGAGCTGCCAGGAACACTCCGACGAGCAGCTGCAAGAAGATGAGCGTCTGCGCCCATACACGGAAGTCGCCCGACAGGCCCGACTCGGGCGGGTCCACGACCGACGTCGGCGCGGCGGCGGTGCTCTTCGCCGGCTTGCTCAACATACGGGCCGTGACGACGAGCCGGTTCGAGGCGATGTAGCTCGGATCGGAGGTGACGAGCGTGAGTCGGGCGGTCTTCGTCGGGCGCAGGGGGTCGCGCTGATTCGACCGCACCGTCTTCGCCTTGCCCTCGACCTGGTAGCGGTACACGCCGGTCAGCGTCGTCGTCTGGATCTGATCGCCCGCCTCCAGCTCGCCGATCTTCGAGAACGGCGCGCCGTAAGTGGTGCGCTTGCCCGCGATCGCGGCATTGCCCGATTGGCCCGGCATCACGGTGTTGCGGAAATGCCCCGGCCCCTTTTGCAGCTGCGCGCCGCTGGTGCCTTCGACCACGACCGCTTCGAGCTCGATGCTCGGCATCTGGATCAGTGCGACGGGATCGCCCGGCGCCGGCGGCGGCGGTTCCTTCTTGGCCTTCGGCTTCGCCGGCGCGCCGCCGGTCTTGCCCTCGTTTCCGGTCAGCACACCGGACGGCTGGCCGCTCGTCACGCCCCCCGCTCCTCCGCCTCCTCCTCCGCCTCCCGTCACTGCGTCCTTCTGAAGCTGGCCGAGAAGCAGCTGTTGCGCGCGCGATTCGCTGATCCCGCTCATCCAGAACTGGTGCACGAAGAACAGGATCAGCAGGATGCCGATCCACGTCATGATCCGCCCGGCACGGGCCATGCGTTCCTCGCCCGGCGGGCCGAGAGCCCTTCGCACGACCTCCATGGGGGCCAGGGCGCCGCTGATCTCACCGTGCCCGTTCGTGGCCGTCGGCGGACGCGCCGCGAGGCGCTGGGCGAGGCGATTCGACGCGGCGCGTAGCGCGTTCGATCGCGCTGCGGCGGCCGGCGGGTCGACCTCGCGGAGTTGCTCGAACAGGTCGCCGACCGAGCGGTCGAGCGCAACGAGCGCGTCACGGTGTTCCGCGTCAGGGATGTACGCGTCGATCGCGGACGCCCGCTCGAGCGACTCGATGCCCCCGTCGACCCGCGCCCGGAGAGCCTCGGAGCTGCCGTTTCCGGCGCGAAGGGAGGACTCGTCGTCGCGAGGTGTGTCGTCGCTCACGGCGCTTCGATCATCCTCCTGCCCTGCGCCGGGCGATGATGCGCATGATGGGCCCGACGCAGATCGCGAAGACGGTGAACAGGACGACCAGCAGCGCGGGGATCGCCTTGTCGCCGCTCAGGAAGCGGGTCAGCGCGTTCCCGGAGGTGTCCGCGGCGGCGCCCTTGTAGTCACCCCCGCCGCTTCCACCACCGCCCCCGCCCGACGCGCCGCCGACAGTCGGTGAGCCGCCGCCGGGCGTCAGCGGTGTCGCCGACGGCGTGAGCGAGGAACCGCCGCCGCTCGCGTCGAAGTTGCCGAGGCCGGCGTTGGCGGAGTCGCCGAGCTCGCTCGGCGTGCTGCCGGGGCTTCCGGGAAGGCGCGCGAGCGCGTCGCGACCCTGCGCGACCATGTCCGCGGGCAACGGGATGTACCCGCGCTGGGCGGCCGCGACCTGTCCGTCACCCAGTGCGTAGTCGAGGAAGCCCCGCAGCGAGTCGTTCTTCGACGGATCCGACGTCACGCCGTCGGTCGAGGCAAGGACGTAGTTCACGTTCGGGATCGGGTACACGCTCGGCGAGTGGACCGAGAAGTCGGGGGAGCGCGTCACCCCGTCCGCGTTGGTCTTCATCGCGCCCACTCCGGCGGCGACGTTGTCGTCGGTCGGCGCGACGCACTGGTCGCTCCTGCTCGTACGGACCTTCGCGACCGGGAGCCCGAGCTGCCGCGCCGTGCTGAGATCCATGATCCCGAAGACGAAGTCTCGAGGCACTCCGGGGACTGCCCGCTGGAAGCCGGTGGCGTCGCTCACCTGCCGCGCCACCGCCCGCGCGCCCGTGCGGTTGTCGGTCCCGCTGCTGGCGGGGATGATCTCCGTGGGCCCTGTCTTGAAGGCCGGTCCGGCCTCCGGATCCTCCCAGGCCTTGGTGGCGTTCGGGTCGGAGTAGATCCACGAGGTCAGCTGCAGGGTCGCGTTCGAGGCGTCGGCGCGAGCGACCGGGTGGACGAACGCGGTCGGGAACGTGATGTTCGGCTCGCTAGGGCCGCCGTCGTTGTCCTGCTCGATCGAGGTCTTGGACGCTCCCTCGAGGTGGAGTGCCTGCTGCGTGCCGTTGTACAGGTGGGCGACGGTCTCGGCCGATACGCACAGATCGCGGACCTGCTTGAGCCGGTCGGCATCGGAATGGTCGACGACCCAGAAGTTGTACGCGAAGACCAGGCTGCCGGCCGTGATCGGGATGTAGACAGAGCGTTGGTCGCGCCCTCCGTCCTGGCGCAGGCGTTCGAGCTCGTCTGCGGTGAACGGGCTGCCGGTGACGGTGTAGTCGAACTTGCGATCGATGAAGTCCTGCCGTCCGGCGGGAGAGTTCCGAGCGGTGTAGTCGACGGTCAGAGAACGCGGAGGCGCACACACGCTTCGGATCCACGCTTCCATGGCTCCGCCCACCTCGGTCGCCCCGTCCCCGGTCAGCGGGGCCGGGCCCTGCGCACACGGCGCGAAGTCCTTGCTGAAGATCGACGCGGGGATGGGTTCCGTCGCGACCTGGACAGTCTGGAACTGGCCATCCTCGAGCTCGACCCGGATCTCGCACTGCGCGTCCGGAGTGCAGGGGAAGGTCGCCTGCGACGGGGAAACGACGTTGCCGAAAGCGAGCTTGGCGTAGGTCCCTTCACCGTCGCCCGTGGACGATGTGAACGATACCGCGAGGTTGCCGGTGCACTGGGTGTTCGGGTCCGTCGCGCCGGCCGTGCACTGACGCACGACGGACCTGCCGCCCCCGTGCCCCAGGGACGGGTCGCTGAAGCCACTCCAGTCGACCTTCACCGTTTGGGTGTCGCTGAGGTCCGACGTGGGGGTGACCACGACGTGCGCCTGGCCGGTCTGCGCTCGGGCCGGCGACATTCCGGAAAAGGTGCTCACAAGGAGGAGCATCGGGACGGTCACCGCCAGAACGGCGCACTTCCATCGCATGGGCGCGCGGGAGTCAAAC
>DATFVT010000400.1:0-6436 GCA_035260105.1 Acidimicrobiia bacterium | reverse complement strand
GCAGGAGCGACGACGCTGTCGCGGAAAGGCTCACGATAGCGGACGAATCGCCCGGCACCGCGCACATTCGGCGTGCCAGCATGCGGTCGTGCCCGACGCTCCCGGCGGCCGGCCCGCACCGCTCGTCGCCGTGCTCGGCGGCGGGCAGCTCGGCCGGATGCTCGCGCTGGCCGGGATCCCTCTCGGCCTCGACTTCCGGTTCCTCGACCCGGTCCCCGATGCCGCGGCCGGAGCCGTCGGCCCACTCGTCGTCGGGGCGCTCGACGACGAGAGCGCGCTCGCCCGGGTCGGCGACGGCGCGGCCGTCGTCACCTACGAATGGGAGGGCGTGCCGGCGCACGGGGCGCGGTTCGTCGCCGCCCGGGGCAGGCCGGTGCTGCCGCCCCCGATCGCGCTCGACGTCTCCCAGGACCGCCTGCGCGAGAAGGAGCTCTGTCGGCGGCTCGGGATCGGCACACCGGAGTTCCTGTCCGTCGACGACCGGGCCGACCTCGAGCGCGCCGTGAAGGAGCTCGGCGCGCCGGCCGTGCTCAAGACGCGCCGCGGCGGGTACGACGGCAAGGGGCAGGTCCTGCTCCACGAGCCGCAGGACGTGGGTCACGCATGGTCGGCCCTGGGCGGGGTGCCGTTGATCCTCGAGGCGCACGTGCCCTTCGACCGGGAGCTGTCGGTGCTGGCGGTGCGCGGTCGCGACGGCGCGACCGCCTGCTGGCCGCTGGTCGAGAACCATCACGCCGGCGGCATCCTGCGCCGGAGCCTCGCGCCCGCGCCCGGCGTGGACGCGCAGACCCAGCTCGCCGGCGAGCGCCTGGCCGGGATGCTGCTCGACGAGCTCGAGTACGTCGGCGTCCTCGCCGTGGAGCTGTTCGACGTGCACGGCGAGCTGCTCGTGAACGAGCTCGCGCCGCGCGTGCACAACTCGGGTCACTGGACGATCGAAGGCGCGGTGACGAGCCAGTTCGAGAACCATCTCCGCGCGATCCTCGGGTGGCCGGTCGGCGCGACGTCAGCCTTCGGCGTGAGCGCGATGGTGAACTGCATCGGCGCGCTTCCGGACCCCAGCGACGTGCTGTCGATCCCGGGCGCGCACTTCCACCGCTACGGCAAGGCACCCCGCCCCGGGCGCAAGGTCGGCCACGTCACGGTCACGGCGGCCGACGCCGGAGAGCTCCGACGACGGGTCGAGCGGCTGGCCGGCCTTCCCGGCGTCGACGTGCCGACGTGACCACCGAGCCGCTGTCGCCGTACGTCGGGTTCTCGCGTGACGAATGGGCGCGGTTGCGGGCGTCGACGCCTCTCACGCTCACGGAAGGCGACCTCGAGCAGCTTCGGGGCATCAACGAGCGCATCTCGCTCGACGAGGTCGCAGACATCTACCTCCCGTTGTCCCGGCTGCTCGACCTGTACGTCGGGGCCAGCCGGGACCTCCACCGGGTCAGCGACACGTTCCTCGGTGGCCCGGCGGCGAAGGTGCCCTACGTCATCGCCGTCGCCGGCAGCGTGGCCGTTGGCAAGAGCACGACGGCGCGCATCCTCCAGGCGCTCCTCGGAAGATGGCCCGACCACCTCCAGGTCGACCTCGTCACGACCGACGGCTTCCTGTTCCCGAACCGTGTGCTCGACGAACGCGGGCTGATGGACCGCAAGGGGTTCCCCGAGAGCTACGACCTGCGCCGGCTGGTGCGCTTCCTTGCCGACGTGAAATCGGGGCGCCCCGAAGTGAGCGCGCCGGTGTACTCGCACCTCACCTACGACATCGTCCCGGGCGAGGAGCAGATCGTCCGGCAACCCGACATCGTGATCGTCGAGGGCCTGACGGTGCTCCAGACGAGCGACGGCCGCGCCGGCCGGGCGCCGCAGCTGTTCGTGTCGGACTTCTTCGACTTCTCCCTGTACGTCGACGCCGACGAGGCCGACATCGAACAGTGGTACCTCGACCGGTTCCTCACGCTTCGGGAGACCGCGTTCACCGACGAGCGGTCGTTCTTCCATCACTTCGCCGTCTTGTCCGAGGACGAGGCGGTCGAGGTCGGGCGGGGGATCTGGCGCTCGATCAACGCAGTGAACCTGCACGAGAACATCCTCCCGACCCGCGAGCGGGCCCGCCTCATCCTGGAGAAGGCACCCGACCACTCGGTGCGGGCCGTCCGGCTGCGAAAGCTCTGACCGGCACGCCCGGCCACTCGTCGGTTCCGGGAGAGAAAACCGCGCTTCACCCCGTAGGAGATCGGCGGCCCGGAGCGATGATGGGGCGATGGGCGACTGGCCGGAGGCGGCCGTGAGCGAGGGATCGGCGTCGGGAGAGCCCGACCGCGCCGCCTTCCTCGCCTTCTACCAGGAGGCGGTCCCGGAGGTGTACGGGTACTTCCTCCATCGCTGCCGCGACTCGGCCACGGCCGAGGACCTCACCTCGGAGACGTTCCTCGCCGCCGTGCGCAACGTCGAGGAGGGACGTCCGGCGCCGCTCGACGTCCCGTGGGTGATCGGCGTCGCCCGGCACAAGCTCGCCGACCACTGGCGCCGCCGGGCCCGCGAGGAGCGCCTGCGCGATGCGCTCGAGCAGGACCCCGCACCGGAGGAGGACCCGTGGGACGTGCGCCTCGACCAGATGCGCGCCCACGACGTCCTCGACGCCCTCGGCCCGCACCACCGGCTCGCGCTCACGCTGCGGTACGTCGACGGTCTTCCCGTCGCCGAGGTCGCCGAGCTGCTCGGTCGCACGCCCGGTGCCACCGAGGCGCTGCTCGTGCGCGCCCGGTCGGCGTACCGCCGCGTGTACCTGGAAGGAGAGGGAGGCGGTCATGAGTGATCCCTTCGAAGCGCTGCGCCGCACAACAGACGCAGTGCCGCCGCGACCTGCGTTCGTCGCCGAGCTGGCCGACCGGCTGCGCGTCGAGCTCGGCATCCGAGAAGGAGACGAGGCCACCGTGATGATGCGAACCGCCATGGGCGACATGCCGGTACCGGGCGGGGTCCCGAACGCGCTGGTCGACGTGATCGAGGACCAGGGGTACGCGGTGTTGGAGAACGCGCTGACACCGGACGACGTGTCGCGCGTTCGCGACGCGCTGGCGCCGTACCTCGGCGACGGCCCGTTCGGTCGGAACGACTTCGAGGGTTTCCGCACCAAGCGCGTCTACAGCCTGCCGGTCAAGTCGCGCGCTTTCGACCGGCTCATCGAGGACGAGCGCGTCCTGGACGTGGCGGGCGCGCTGCTGGGGCCGAACTTCCTGCTGACCGCGGCGCTGGCGATCAACCTCGGGCCCGAGGAGACCGCCCAGGACCTCCACTACGACGAGGCCTTCTACTACGGGCTGCCGCGCCCGCGGCGGCCGCTTTCGCTGAGCACCTTGTGGGCGATCGACGACTTCACGGCCGAGAACGGCGGCACGCTGATCGCGCCCGGGAGCACGCACTGGGGCGACGGTCCGCCCGACCCCGACGTCGAGCTCGTCCCCCTCGAGATGCCGGCGGGCTCCGTCGCCATCTACCCCGGCACCTTGTGGCACGCGGGCGGCGCCAACACGACCGGGCGCTTTCGGCTCGGCATCTCGATCCAGTACGTCGTCGCCTGGGCGCGCCAGCAAGAGAGCTATCTCCTCGCCGTCCCGCCCGACATGGCGCGTGAGGTGTCACCGCGCCTGCGCCAGCTCCTCGGCTACAGCATCCACCCGCCCTTCATGGGCCACGTCGACGGCCGCCACCCCGAGAAGACGTTGAACGGCTAGCTCTGGTCGGGCCCGAGCGACAGGACGTGGCCGACGGCGGGGTCCACGCTACCGTCGACGACCTCGAGGTACGTGGTCGTCACGGCCTCGGGGCCCACGCTCCGGCGGATGTCGAGCCAGCCATCGGAGAACTCGACGTAGCGGCGCCACGCCTCGGCCACGCGGTCGCCGAGCCCGGTGCGGCCCCACTCCTTCGTCCGCTTGACGATCTGGTCGGGGGCGAAGAAGAAGGTGGGCGCCGCGCCGGGAAGGTCGACGGGTGCCGCCGGCAGCCCGTCCCAGTGGGTGGCGCCCACTGCCATGCTGTGCCCGAGCCGATCTCGGTAGGCGCGATGCACGCCGGCGCGGACTTCGGCGTCGCCGGCGATGTCGACGTACGCGGCGTGGGTCTCACCCAGCGAGCCGACGTCGTCGTACGTGACGACGCGGTCGTAGACGCCGAGCCCTTCGACGAATGCGACGTTGCCGGGTGACGTGAGCCCGACGACGCGGACGGGGTCGCGCTGGTCGAGCAGGAACGCGGTGCCGATGGCGGTCTTGCTCGACGCGCTGGAGATCACGACCTCCTGCGCGCCGAAGAACCCGTGGTCGTCGAGGAAGTCGTCGATGAGGAAGGATGTGAAGAACAGCGGCCACAGGATCATGCGATGGTCCTCGCGCGCCGGGTCGTGCGCGGGGTCGGTGTCCGTTCGCGAGTAGCTGTTGTACGCACCCGGAAGCGCGGCGCGGTGGGGCGACACATCTACGAAGCCGTCCGGGTCGACGCGTCCGGGTGCGACGACCAGATGCGTCGACATCGGGAGATAGCCGTAGACCCGAGCTCCCGGTCGCACCTCGTCGTGGGCCGACGCGCTCACGTCCGCTAACCCCCAGACCGGGACCCGTCCCCAGACCCCCGGCTCGGACGACGGGAAGAAGTCCCAGTACTTGAGTGCGTCGCCCGTCACCGCGTAGGTGATGTTGTTGGCGGTGAGGGCGAAGGCGTCGATGCGCAGCAGCACCTGACCGGGTTCGAGCGGCGGCGGCTCGTGCTCGACGACCCGGCTCTCACGGATGTCGGCCCGCCGGACCTCGAAGTCCACCGTCAGCCTCTGATCGCCAGCGCGTCGGCGGCCAGCTCCATGTGACCGAGGTGCTGGTAGAGCTCTTCGAGCACGTGCAGCACGATCGCGCCGTCGGACTCGTCGCCGACTTCGAGGAACTGGCGTCCTGTGCGATCGGGCTGGACCCTCCCCTCGTCGATGGCGGCGAGGTCCTCACCTGCGCGGGTGAGGGTCGCGTCGACCATGGCGTGGAGCTCCAACACCGTCGCCGCGGTCGAGAACTCCGATTCCCGATCTCGGGAGGTCGGACGCCCCAGGGCGACGTGCCCGATCCAGAACTCGGTCACGGCGCAGCAGTGGACGACCAGGGCGGCGACGGCGTTCGTGTCGGGGCCGAGCGGCCGGTCGTTCACCCGGTCGTCGCCCAGGCGGTCGGCGACGGCGAGCATCTGCCCAAATGCGTGGCGCACGTACAGCTCGGCCGTCCCCCGCTCGAGCTCCATCGCCGGGAGTGTTGCAGATCGGGCTAGGTCACCTTCTCCCAGACCGACACGTGACTCGGGCTGTCGCCCGTGAACGGATCGCGGTTCCAGTCGGCCCACCGCTCGCGCAGCGTCATGCCGGCGAGGCGGGCCATGAGGTCGAGCTCGGACGGCCACACGTAACGGAACGGCGCCGAGAAGGTCTCGAACCGGCCGTCGGCCACCCAATAATGGTGGGACACGGAGATTTGGGCGGACAGATCGACGAACTCGTCGAAGCCGAGATGCGTCGGCGTCACCGCGAACGCCCGGAACCGCTCTCCGGGCGGGAGCTGCCGGAAGGCGGGCACGATGCACTCGATCACGAAGCAACCGCCGGGATCGAGGTGCGCAGCGACGTTCCGGAAGCATGCGACCTGTTCGTCCTGGGTGGTCAGGTTCATGATCGTGTTGCGCACGAGGTATGCGAGCGAGAACGTCCCGCCCACGCTCGCGGTCGCGAAGTCGCCGATCGTCACCCCGATGGCGTCGGCGTCGGGCTTCGCCCGAAGTTGGTCGACCATCTCCGACGCCAGCTCGATTCCATGCACGCGGATGCCACGCCGGCTCAACGGCAACGCGACGCGACCCGTCCCGACGCCGAGCTCGAGCGCGGCGCCGGCCCCCGCCAGCCCGACGAGGAAGTCCACCGTCGGGTCGACGAACGACGGATCGAACTGCTCCGCCCACTTGGCGTCGTAGCTCCCCGCGATCCGATCGTCGAAGAAGTTCTCCGGCATCGCCCGCACGATGGCAGGACGTTCATGGGAGACGCCACCGAATTGGCGGCGCGCGTCCGTGGCTTCGGTGCAGGGTAGGTTCCCGCTCATGACGATCCCCATGCGCACACTCGGCCAGGGTCTCGAGGTGTCCGCTCAGGGCCTCGGGTGCATGAGCATGAGCGGGGTCTACGGCCCCGCCGACGACGACGAGGGCCTGGCCACGATCCGCCGGGCGCTCGACCTCGGCGTGACCTTCCTCGACACTGCCGACGTCTACGGCCTCGGCCACAACGAGGAGCTCGTGGGACGCGCGATCGCCGGGCGGCGCGACGACGTCGTCCTCGCGACGAAGTTCGGGATCGTCCGGCGCGCCGACGACCGTTCCTTCCGCGCCATCGACGGCAAGCCGGAGTATGTCCGGA
>DATFVT010000399.1:0-8632 GCA_035260105.1 Acidimicrobiia bacterium | reverse complement strand
CTCGTGTCGGGCGTGTCGTAGCGACGGCGGCCGAAGACGTGCGCCAGTGAGTTCACGGTGAACGTCGAGTGCCAGAGCAGCACGTTCGACAGGAAGAACCCGATGATCAGCCCGCTCCACCCGCCGATCACGAAGCACGTGACACCGAGCGTCCACATCGGGATCCAGTCGTGGTCGTCGAGAAAACGGAGCTCGGGGTAGCGGGCGAAGTCCTTGATCGCGTCGGTGTTCGTCGCCGAGTACTTGTCGCAGAGGATCCACCCGACATGGCTCCACCAGAAACCCTTGCGCGGAGAGTGGAGGTCTCGCTCGTCGTCGGCGAACTGATGGTGACGCCGATGGTGCCCGGCCCACCAGAGCACGCCCTTCTGACACGCCGTCCCACCGCCGAACGCCATCACGAATTGCGCGACGCGCCCGAGCTTGTAGCTGCGGTGCGCGAAGTATCGGTGGTACCCGGCGGTGATGAAGAACATCCGACCGAAGAACGTGACCCCGAGCAGAACGAGCGCCGTGGTCGTCACTCCGGTGAAGAAGGCGAGCAATGGGAGGAGGTGGAGCAGGAAGAAGGGGACCGACGAGCGGACGTTCACGCGCTCGCTCGGGTCTCGGGCAATGGCGTGACCCATGGGACCTCCCGCGACTCCCTGCGGGAGCGGCGCTCGAGAGCTCTGCCCGGTCGAACTGTGCCTACCTACTGGTAGGTAGACGATAGCCGAGAACGGTCGAGCTCGCCCGTCACCCTCCGCCGGTCCCCCGATCGACCCCTGGCAGGCTGGGCGTGTCCGCGACGGCCCGACGGTGGAGGCGGTACATGCGCGCGTACGAGCACGAGGGTCTGCACGTCGACGTCGAGGAGGGGGTCGCGTTCGTCACGCTCGACCACCCGCCCGTCAACCTCTTCGACGCCGTGCTCATCGGCTCGCTCTGGGAGCTCGCCGGCGAGCTGGACGGTGACGACGACGTGCGCGCGGTCGTCGTCCGCAGCGCCGACCCCGAGTTCTTCATCGCCCACGCCGACCTCGCGCTCATCCAGGCCCTCCCCCGCGACCGGCGCGAGCGGCCCGACCAGCTCGAGTTCATCCATGTGTTCATGGAGCGGTGGCGGACGCTGCCCCAGGTGACGATCGCCCAGCTGGAAGGTCGGGCCCGGGGCGGCGGGAGCGAGTTCGCCCTCTCCCTCGACCTGCGGTTCGGTGCCGTCGGACGGGCGGTCCTGGGCCAGCCCGAGGTGGCCGTGGGGATCCTCCCGGGCGGGAGCGGCACACAACGGCTCCCCCGCCTCATCGGCCGCGCCCGGGCGCTCGAGGTCGTCCTCGGCGGCGAGGACTTCGACGCCGAGCTCGCCGAACGGTACGGCTACATCAACCGGGCCCTGCCGGCAGCCGAGCTCGGCCCGTTCGTCGCCAGGCTCGCGCGCCGGATCGCCGCCTTCCCGGCCCATGCCGTCCGGTTGGCGAAGCGGTCGGTCGACGCCGCCGCCGGCCCGCTCCACGACGGTCTCCTCGAGGAGGCGCACTGCTTCAACCTGACGCTCTCCGATCCCCAGCTCGACGCGCGCATGGAGGGGGCGCTGGCGGCGGGCGCCCAGACCCGGGAGGGCGAGATGGACCTGCCCGGACTGATCGAGCGGTCGTTGCGGCCGGGTTCAGCCGGGTGACGGCCTCCGTTTCATCCGGTCCGAGGGGGCGCTACAACTCCCAGTGCAGTCTCAGCTAGAACGGAGAGCGTTCCAAGGTGGCTGTGCTCGAGTCGCGCGGCCCGCACGGCGATGGGGGGTCCACATGGCGGACGAGACCGCGCCCGGCGCGGAATCCTCGGCGTCGGCGGAGCTCGAGAGCGCGCTGTTCGAGGTCAAGCGGGTCATCGTCGGCCAGGACCGCATGGTCGAGCGCATCCTGGTGTGCCTGCTCGCCGAAGGGCACTGCCTCGTCGAAGGCGTTCCCGGGCTCGCCAAGACGCTCACGGTCGAGACGTTCGCGAACGCGATCGGGGGGACGTTCGTCCGCTTGCAGTTCACTCCCGACCTCGTCCCGTCGGACCTCGTCGGCACCCGCATCTACCGCCCGTCGCGCGAGGCCTTCGACGTCGAGCTCGGCCCCGTGTTCGCGAACTTCGTCCTCGCCGACGAGATCAACCGGGCGCCGGCCAAGGTGCAGTCGGCACTGCTCGAGGTCATGGCGGAGCGCCACGTCTCGATCGGCGGGAAGACCTACCAGGTCCCGCGCCCGTTCCTGGTGCTCGCAACGCAGAACCCGATCGAATCCGAGGGGGTCTACCCGCTGCCCGAGGCGCAGCGCGACCGGTTCCTGATGAAGATCCTCGTCGACTACCCGACGCCGCTCGAGGAGCGCGAGATCGTGCGGCGCATGGGCGTGAGCCCGCCCCGGGCCGATCAGGTCATCACCGCCGACACGCTGGGAGCGATGCAGCGGGTCGTCGGCGACGTCTTCGTGCACAACGCCGTGCTCGACTACGCGGTGCAGCTCGTGCACGCGACCCGGGTGCCGGACCAGTACCGCCTTCCGCACGTCGCGGCGCGCGTCGCGTACGGCGCGAGCCCCCGGGCGAGCCTCGGGCTCGTCGCCGCGGGCCGGGCCCTGGCGCTGCTCCGGGGCCGGAACTACGTGCTGCCGCAGGACGTCGTGGCGATCGCGCCCGAGGTGTTGCGCCACCGCATCGTGCTCTCGTACGAGGCGCTGGCCGAGGGGATCGACGCCGATCGCGTGGTCGAGGAGGTGTTGAAGACGATCCCCGTGCCCCAGATCGCGCCCAGCCAGGACCAGGCGGGTCGACTGCCCGCCGAGGACACTGCGTGACCTCGGGCTCGTCCCGGCTCGCGGCCACGACGCGCGCCGACGCCGTTTTGCGTCAACTCGAGCTGCTCGTCACGCGTCGCCTCGACGGCCTGCTTCAGGGCGACTTCCAAGGGCTGGTCCCCGGGGCCGGGAGCGAGGCCGGCGACGGACGCGTCTACCTCCCGGGGGACGACGTGCGGCGCATGGACTGGAACCTCACCGCCCGCACCACGGTCCCGCACGTCCGGGAGACCATCATCGACCGCGAGCTCGAGACGTGGCTGCTCCTGGACGGATCGGCGAGCCTCGACTTCGGCACCGCCGACTGCGAGAAGCGGGACCTGGCGCTCTTCGCCGCCGCCGCGGTCGGATTCCTGACCGGACGGCAGGGGAACCGGCTCGGGACGATGCTCGCCACGCCGGCCGGGACGATCACGCGCCCGCCCCGGTCGGGGCGGACCGCGCTGCTGGCCCGCCTGCACGAGCTGGCCGCCTACCGGGCGCCGGACGCCTCCGAGGGGACGCCGCCCGCCGATCTCACCGCGGCGATGGACTCGCTGCGGCGCATCGCCCGTCGCCGGGGCCTGGTCGTCGTGCTCTCGGACTTCCTCGAGCCGCGCGACTGGGAGCGCCCCTTCCGCGGCCTGGCCGCCTTCCACGACGTCCTCGCAGTGGAGGTCGTCGACCCGCGCGAGCTCGAGCTCCCGCCCGTCGGCCTGCTGATGCTCGTCGACCCCGAGACGGGCCGGCGGGTCGAGGTCCAGACGAGGAGCGCCAAGCTCCGGGCCCGGTTCGCAACCGCGGCGGCGAATCAGCGCAGCGTCATCGCGGAGGCGATCCGGCGGGCGGGCGTCGAGCACGTGCAGCTCCGCACCGACCGTGACTGGCTCCAGGACATCGTCCGCTTCGTGGTCGCCCGTCGCCGCAGGCGCGCAGGCCGACCCGTGCCGGTGCGATGAACTTCCTCGCCGTCGGCCGGCTGTGGCTCCTTCTTCTTGTCGGCGCGTTGGCAGTCGCGTACGTGATCGTCCAGCGCCGCCGGCGGCACTACGCGGCGCGGTTCACGAACGTCGATCTGCTCGCGTCCGTGGCGCCGAAGCGGCCGGGCTGGCGTCGGCACGTCGCCGCCGCCGCCATGCTGGCGGCGCTGGTCCTGTTGGTGACGGCGTGGGCGCGACCGACCCGGCCCGAGCACGTCCCGCGGGAACGGGCGACGGTGATGCTCGCGATAGACACGTCGGTGTCGATGCGGGCCACCGATGTCGACCCGTCGCGCCTGGAGGCGGCGAAGGCGGCGGGGTCGAAGTTCGTCCACGACCTCCCGAGCCGGTTCCGGCTCGGTCTCGTCGCCTTCAACGGCTCTGCCCGTCAGGTCGTCGCGCCGACGCAGGCGCACGGGGAAGTCGGCGACGCGCTGCGCCGGCTCCGCCTGGACGAGCGGACCGCGATCGGCGAGGCGATCTACACCTCGCTCGACTCGCTCCACGACGTGCCGTCGCGGACGTCGCGCCGGCCATTGGCTCACATCGTCCTGATGTCGGACGGATCGACGAACACCGGGCGGAGCAACGAATCCGCCGCCGCGGCGGCAAGAAGGGCGCGCGTCCCGGTGACGACGATCGCGTTCGGCACCGACGATGGCACGATCCGCACCGGCGGCGAGGAGTACCCGGTGCCGGTCGACCGCGAGTCATTGCGCGAGATCGCCGACACCACGCGCGGCCGGTTCTACGAGGCGCAGAGCGCCGAGCAGCTGCAGAGCGTCTACGGGGACATCGGCTCGTCCGTCGGCTTCCGCACCGTGCAGCGGGAGGCCACGGCGTGGTTCGTCGGGATCGCGCTGGTCTTCGCGATCGCGGGGGTTGGCGCGTCGCTGGTCTGGACGTCGCGCCTGCCCTGAGCGGATTCCCTTATTGCGCCCCGGTGCCGCGCTGGTAGGTGCCGATGAGCGTGCCCTGGGCGAGCACGTTCCCCTCGATCGCAGCACGCAGGTCGTCGGCTGAGGCGCCGGGCGCGAGCGTGATCTTCTTCGAGACCGCGGAGACGGTGAACACGTAGTGGTGCGGCGCGGAGCCCGCCGGTGGACAGGGGCCTGCGTACGCGGCGTTGCCCAACGTGTTCGTCCCCTGGACCACCGCTGCCGGCAGCGTCTGCTCCGGCACGCCGCTCTTCGGCAGGTTCCACGCCACCCAGTGCGTGATCGTGCCGCGCGGTGCGTCCGGGTCCGTCATGATCAGAGTCCGGTCCTTCGTGCCCTTCGGCGCCTTCGCGAGCTTCAGCGGTGGCGAGGCGTTCTCACCGTCGCATGTGAACCCGCTCGGGATCGGCTTGTTGTTGGCGAACGCCGGGCTCGTGACACCGAGCTTCTTGACCTTGGCTGGCGCGGCCGCGGCCGACGGCGAAACGTGCGCGGTGAGGAACACCACGCCGGCTGCGATCGTGACCACCCATCGAAGCCTCACGTGCGTCACGCTAACGCCGTCCGCCATCGGCGCGCCCTTTGGCACAATCGTGGGCATGGCCGACCTGCCCTCCCCTGCCGCCGTCGTGCTCGACTACTACGGCACGCTGGCGCACGCCACGCACTGGATCTCCGCCGACGACGTGTTGGCCGAGCACGGCTACGAGCTCCCGACCGAGACCCGCAACCGGTGGTTCAACGACGGGATCGACGGGATCGAGCACCTCGAGCACTCGCAGAGCCGCGACCACTACCTGGAATGGCAACGGGAGCGGATCCTCGGGATGCTCGCCGAGACCGACGTGCATCCGGGTGAGTACGAGATCATCCTTGCGAAGCTGCGCGAGGGCGCGGCGTCCCGTGTGCTCGAGGCGTACCCCGAGGTGCCCGGAGTGCTCGAGGAGCTCCGGGCACGCGGCCTCCGCCTGGCCGTCTGCTCGAACTGGGACTGGGACCTCACGCAGGCGGTCGACGAGGTCGGGCTCTCGGACCTCGTCGACGTGCAGGTGTCGTCGGCATGGGCGGGCGCCCGCAAGCCGCACCCGCGGATCTTCGAGGACACGCTCGGGAAGCTGGGCGTGGAGCCGGCCGCGTGCGTGTTCGCCGGCGACACGTGGGGCCCCGACGTCGCCGGCCCGCGCGCGATGGGCATGACGCCCGTCTACCTGAGCCGTGACGGCCACTGGCCCGACCCCACCGCGCCCCACGACATCGCGTCGGAGGACGTGGCCGTCGCCGCCGACCTCCGCGGCGTGCTCGACCACGTCTGACGCGAAAGGACGCCCGTGCAGGCCGAGGCCAAGGAGCGACTCGACTACAGGGTCCTCTAGAGTCGGCTTCGTTCGGCCGACCTCGGGGGGTTCCGATGACTGCGACCGCGCCGCTGGACTTCGTCGACTCGGACGGCCACGTGTTGGAGCACCCGGACGGGATGCTCGAGTACGCGCCCACCGAGCTCGCCGACCGGATCTGGCACATCGAGACCGACGCGGACGGCACCGAGTGGTGCATCTACGACAACCAGCGGCTGCCGGCGAACGGCCTCGCGCTCGCCGGAACGGCGGGGATGTCGCTCGAGGAGCGGGAGCGGGCCCAGCGGGGCGAGCTGCGCTACACGGAGGTCCGGCCGGCGGCGTACGACGCCCGCGCCCGCCTCGCCGACATGGACACCGACGGGATCGCCCGGGCCATCGTGTACCCCACGATGCTGTTGGGCATCGGCGGCCTCCGCGACGCCGAGTTCGCGGACGCCCAGTGCCGGGCGTACAACGACTGGCTCTCCGACCACGTCCAGCAGGGCGACGGTCGCCTGTACGGCGTCGCGATCGTCCCCCAGCAGGACATCGAGCGCGCCGCAGCCGAGATCCGGCGCGCGGGATCCAAGCCGGGCATCGTCGGCGTCATGCTGCGGCCGAACCCGAGCGAGGACTGGAAGCCGCTCAACCACGAGGTGTACGACCCGCTGTGGAAGGCGGCGTCGGACGCCGGCCTGGCAGTCGGATTCCACCCGTTCCTGACGGCGGACCTGCCCGGCGCCTGCCTCGGGCTCCGGATCAACCGGCTCGGCGGGGGCACGCTGCCGGCGAGCGACGACACGATCAACATCGACAACGTGTACTTCACCCAGGCGATCTCGAACCCGTTCGACATGATGAACACGGTGGCGTTCCTCCTCGCCGGCGGGGTCTGCGAGCGCTTTTCCGACCTTCGCATCGTCTTCCTCGAGGCGAACGGCGGGTGGATCGTGCCCTGGCTCGAACGTCTCGACCACCACCGCGAGATCTTCACGTGGGACGTCCCGTGGCTACAGCACGATCCTTCGGAGTACTTCCGGCGGCAGTGCTGGATCAGCTTCGATCCCGACGAGTCCGCGCTCGCGTTCACGGCCAACTCGCCGCTCGTCGGCGCCGAGCGCATCGTGTGGGCGAGCGACTATCCCCACCCCGACGCGAAGTTCCCGGGTGTGACGCACGAGCTGCGTGAAGCGATGACCGGACTGACGACGGACCAGCAGGCCACGATCGCCGGGAAGAGCTGCCGGACGCTCTACGACATCTAGCCGTGTCCTCGGACTGGGTCGCCGACCCGGGCGAGCACCTGGCCAACGGCTGGGAGCGCGATCTCCCGAGCAGCGACTCGCTCCTCCGGGCGTACACCGACGCCTTCGCGGGCATGATCCTCGACATCGCGCGCGCCGCCGGCGGGCGCGTGCTCGAGGACGACCGCTACGTCGCCGCCGACGCCGGCACTCCGAGCGCCTACACGAACGCCGCCGTGCTGCTCGGCCCCTTGAGCGAAGCCGCGACTGCGGAGGCCGTGTCGTCGCTCACGTCGTTCTTCGACGCCGCGCCGGGCGGCCCGTGGCTCCTGTTCAGCCCGGTGCCCACGCCGGACCTGCGACCCCGGGGGCTGGGCGCCGTCGGGCATCCGCCGCTCATGTTCCGACCCCGTGGTAGCGAGCGGCGGCTGCCGCCGCGGGAGTTGGAGATCGTGCGGGTCACCGAGGCGGGGACGCTGCAGACGTTCGAGCGCACCGCCATCGAGGCCTACCCGCTCCCCGAGCTCGCCGACGTGCACACCGGGACCTTCATGCCGCCGGAGTTGCTGGACGACGACCGCTTCCACTTCTTCCTCGGTCTCGTCGAGGGCCGGCCCGTCGGGACCTCGATGGCGCATCTGGGCGCGTCGATGTCTCACGTCGAGTACGTCTCGGCGATGCCGGGCGTGCGCGGCCGCGGCTACGGAGAGGCGATGACGTGGCCCGCGACGCTCGCCGACGCCGAAGCGCCGTCGATGCTCATCGCGAGCGACCTCGGTCGCCCCACTTACGAGCGGATGGGCTACCTGCCAATGGCACGGTTCACGGTGTGGGCCGGTCCCCGGGCCAAGGGAAAGGGATGAGCGTGTGGGTCAGACGATCCGGACGTTCTGGGCTTCTTCGCCCTTCTTGCCCGGGCCGACGTCGAACTCGACGCGCTGCCCTTCTTCGAGGGAGCGGTAGCCAGGCATCTGGATCGCCGAGTAGTGAACGAACACGTCGGGCCCGTCTTCACGAGAGATGAAGCCGTAGCCCTTCTCCGCGTTGAACCACTTCACGATGCCTGCAGACACGGCGTTTACTCCTTAACCGTTAGCCGTTACTACGTGCCCGACTGCTCGAGCACCTGGTACTACCCGCTTCTTGAGCACCTGCCTCGGATTTCGCCCTCGTCTCGAGCGGTGCAGCGAGTCGGTTCCAGGGAACCACGGCCGCGTCCGGCACCGTACCAGCACGACGTCGGGAAATCACCCCCTTCGGGGTCGACGTCACGCGTAGTGGCGGAGCTCGACCGTGTTCCCGTCCGGATCGAGCACGTAGAGGCTCGTGCCGTCG
>DATFVT010000398.1:0-3278 GCA_035260105.1 Acidimicrobiia bacterium | reverse complement strand
CCCGCGTGGGCATGCCGAACGCCGACCGGCCGTTCGACGCCCGCGAGCTTCCCGATGACCTCGACGAGCTCGGCGGGACGCTCGAGCAGCGCTCGGTGTTCGGGCGCGTCACACCCCACCAGAAACAGGACATGGTGCGGGCGTTGCAAGGGCGCGGGCACACCGTGGCCATGACAGGCGACGGTGTCAACGACGCGCTGGCGTTGAAGCTCGCCGACATCGGCGTGGCCATGGGCTCGGGCGCGCCCGCCACGCGCGCCGTAGCGCAACTCGTTCTCCTCGACGGGAAGTTCTCCACGATGCCGGGCGTCGTGGCCGAAGGCCGGCGTGTGACCGCGAACATCGAACGGGTGGCGAACCTGTTCGTCACCAAGACGGTGTGGGCCACGCTCCTCGCCATCGCGGTCAGCATCGCCTTCTGGCCGTACCCGTTCCTGCCCCGGCACCTCACGATCATCGACACACTGACCATCGGCATCCCGGCGTTCTTCCTCGCGCTGGCGCCCAACACCCGTCGGTACGTGCCCGGCTTCGTCGATCGTGTTCTGCGGTTCACGATCCCCGCCGGGACGGTCGCCGCCGTCGCGGCGTTCGCGGCGTTCGCGGTGGCGCGCTTCGACGATCTGCCGCTCACGCAGCAACGGACGGCGGCGACCATCGTCATGCTCATGGTGAGCTTGACCGTGCTGGTGATCCTCGCCCAGCCGTTGACCTCGCGCCGGGTGCTGCTCGTCGTGCTGATGATCGCCGGTTTCGTGCTGCTGTTCCCGATCGAGTACGTGCGCGAGTTCTACGACCTGCACCTGCCGAAGGACGTCCTCGTCGAGACGCTGCTGATCGGCTCGCTCGGGGTCGTGGTGCTGGCGGGGGGCTGGGAGGTGTCCCGGCGTCTCGGGCGAGGCCCGGCGGCGGCCGTGCAGGCGGGCTCGGTCACAACCAGCCGCGCCGACTGAACCAGACGTACAGGCCGACCGTGAGCAGCAGCATCGAGCCGATGGCGGCGGGGTAGCCGAACGTCCAGTTGAGCTCGGGCATGTGCGTGAAGTTCATGCCGTAGATCCCGGCGATGAGCGTGGAGCCGAGCAGGATCGCGCCCCACGAGGTCATGCGCTTCATGACCTGGTTCAGGCGGTTCGAGATGACGGCGAGGTCCGCCTCGAGCAGCCCCGTGAGCAGGTCGCGCTGGCTCTCGATCCAGTCCGTGACCCGCAGCACGTGGTCGTAGACGTCCTGGAGGTGGGCGATGGCCGTGTCGCCGAGGCAGTCGGCCTCGCGCCGCAACATGGCCGCCAGGACCTCGCGCAGCGGCGCGACCGCGCGCCGGAAATGGACCATGCTCCGGCGCAGGTCGAACACCTCCTTGGGGATGTCGTCGCCCCGGGTGCTCGAGAAGACGATCTCCTCGACCGCGTCGAGCCGGTCGTCGAAGCGCTCGTTCACCTCGAAGTAGCCGTCGACGATCACGTCGAGGAACGCCCAGACGAGGAGCCCTTCGTCCTCGTCGTCCACGTGGTCCTCGCTCATGCGCTCGGCATCGAAGCGCTGGGTCACCGCCTCGACCCCGAAGGGGGACGGATCATCGGACGAATCGCTCGGCTGGCGAACCGACAGCAACCAGCCGTCCGAGAAGACGATGTCGATCTCGCGGGTGACGAGCTCGTCGTCGGCGTCGAGCCCACAGTCGTGCACGGCCACGTGGTAGTGCTCCGGGTAGTGCTCGAGCTTCGTCCGCTGGCCGCCCTTGCGCAGGTCCTCGGCGGCGAGGTGGCTGATCTTCAGCTGCGACTGGAGCGACTCGAGCTCATCATCCGTCAGGTCGACGCAGTCGACCCACAGGAGGTTCTTCGGCGGGTCGATGGCGTCGACCAGCTGGTCGACCGGCACGTCCTCGTGCCCCTCGACGCCGTCGCGGAGCAACCACGCCCGGATCACCGGGCCAGCGTAGAGGCGGTCCTTCGCCGGCGGCGGAACCTGACCAGTCGGTCAAGACGTCGGTACGATGCCCGTATGGCAGTCGATGCGCCCGCGATGACGTCCGAGGACCTGCGCGAGCAGACGCTCGCCTGGCTGCGCGAGAACCTGCCCCCGGGTTGGATGGAAGCCGTCGACGCCGGCGACGACGAGAAGGTCGCGGCGTTGCGGCGCGACCTCGACTACGCCGAGTGGTGCGTCCGCTTGGGCGAAGCCGGGTACGCCACGCCGACGTGGCCCAAGGAGTACGGCGCTGGGCTGTCGTTGCCACCCGGACAGGCGAAGGTCGTCAACGAGGTGCTCGGGCACTACCGCGTGCAGCGGCCGTTCAACATCATCGGGATCGGCATGGGTGGCCCGACGCTCATCGCCTGCGGGAGCGAGGAGCAGAAGCAGCGGCTCCTGCGGCCGCTCGCGACCAACCAGGAGATCTGGTGCCAGCTGTTCAGCGAGCCGGGCGCCGGCTCGGACGTCGCCGGCTTGTCGACGCGGGCGGTCCGCGACGGTGACGAGTGGGTCGTGAACGGCCAGAAGGTGTGGACGAGCCTTGCCCACCTGTCGAAGTGGGGGATGCTGCTGGCGCGCACGAACCCCGACGTGCCGAAGCACCGGGGTCTGTCCTACTTCGTCGTGGACATGCAGGCGCCGGGCGTCACCGTTCGGCCGCTGGTGCAGATCACCGGAGACGCCGAGTTCAACGAGGTGTTCTTCGACGACGTGCGCATCCCAGACTCGATGCGGGTCGGGCCCGAGGGCGACGGGTGGCGGGTGGCGATCACCACGCTCATGAACGAGCGCGTCTCGCTGTCCGGCGCCGGCTCGGTCAGCGGCGACACGGTCGGCGGCAGCCCGATCTCGCGGCTGCTGGACCGCCATCGCGGCGTGACCGACCTGATCGCCCGGCAGCAGCTCGCGCAGGCGTACATCGAGAGCCGGCTCATCAGGCTGAACAACGAACGGGCGGCCGCGAAGCGCAAGAGCGGGGGCGAGGTCGGCCCGGAGGGCTCGATCACCAAGCTCATGTCGGCCGAGTTCAACCAGCGACTCCAGGACCTCGCGATCGACCTCGAGGGCGTCGCCGGGGTGGCCTGGGAGGGCGAGCACGCCGAGCGCGGCCAGCGCAGCCGTCCCACGTGGCTCGCCGACGGAGCGGACCACGGTGCGCTGGCCCGCGGCTTCCTCCGCGCCCAGGCCAACACGATCGAGGGCGGGACGTCCGACATCATGCGCAACATCCTCGGCGAGCGGGTGCTCGGGCTGCCCAAGGACCCGGACGTCTCGCGTGAGGTGGCGTGGAAGGACGTCCT
>DATFVT010000397.1:0-6355 GCA_035260105.1 Acidimicrobiia bacterium | reverse complement strand
CGCGCGACCGATTTGGGCCCATCCCAGGAGAGCACTTGGCCGAATCGGACCCCAGGAAGCGGGAGTCGCCCCCAACGTCTTCCCCCGGGGCGGCTCCCGCTTCCACTCAAGCTCCTCCGGGCGGCTGCCAGAATCGGCGGCCATGGGTACCGAGCACGATCGCACCGTCCGGACCGAGTTCCGCCGCCAGTCGCCGACCTTCGAGGCCGAGGACTCGTTCTTCGCCGACCCCCGACTCGCCGGCTGGGTCTCCCGCCATCTGGAGCCGCTCGATCGGTCGGCGCTCGTCCTCGAGGTCGCCTGCGGCGCCGCCCATCAGGGTGAGGCGGTCGCGCCGCAGGTCGGTCGCGTCGTCGGCGCCGACCTCACCCCCGAGCTGCTGGCCGTGGCGCGCCGCCGGCTCGCGGACCACGGCGTCGACCGGGTCGTCCTCACCCGCGCCGACGCCACCGGGCTGCCCTTCCCCGACGACTCGTTCGACCTGACCTTCTGCCGCTTCGCGGTGCACCACTTCGCCGAACCGGCCGCGCCGCTCGCCGAGATGGTCCGGGTCTCCCGCCCCGGGGGCCGGGTGGCCGTGATCGATCTGATCTCGGCCGACCCGCAGCTCGCCGTCGCCTACAACGACGTCGAGCGGCGGCGCGACCCGTCCCACACCCGTGCCCTCACCACCGAGGAGCTGGAGGCCGCTATCGCGCGCGCCGGCGCCGCCGTCGAGCACACGACCCGGGTCGACGTGCGCGCTCCGGTCGAGCGGTGGCTCACCCAGGCGTCGACGCCGGCTGACGTCGCCGCCGCCATCCGCGCCGAGCTCGACGCCGAGCTGGCCGGTGGGCCGCCGACCGGAATGCGACCCGTCGACGACGGTGGTCTCCACTACACGCAGACGTGGGAGATCGCGGTCGGGCGCGTCGTGCCCCCGGCGCGCTGATCAGCAGCCGGCGTTGCGCAACGTCGGGTACGGGTCGATGCGCTGACCGTTGACGCCGCCGAGCCGGATCTCGAAGTGCAGGTGCGGGCCGGTCGCGTTGCCGGTCTGGCCCACCCGCCCGATCGCCTCACCTTGTCCGACGCCGCGATCGCCTCCGCCGAGGATCTCCGACATGTGCGCGTAGTAGTAGACGTTGCCGTCGACGGCCGAGAGGTACACGACGAGTCCGCCCGCGCTCTCGAGCGTGTAGTGCACCGACCCTGCCTTCACGGCCCAGATCGGCGTACCGGTCGGCGCGAGCATGTCGATCCCGTAGTGGAAGCCACTGCCGCGCGGCCCGAAGCTGTCGGTGTACGACGAGCCGTCCACCGGACATCGGATGCCGGCGATGACCGTCCCGCCGCCGGACGAGCACGTCGCGGCGACCACCGACAGCAGAGCCACCGGCATCAGCAACCATCGCCACGCGCGCAGAGAAAGCTTCTCTCGGGGGATGCAGCAAGCGTAGAGGCCTACCATGCGCGAAATGCGGACCATCGCATTGGTTGATCACACCAAGCGGCATCGACCGCCCGACGGCGTGCTGGACGCCATCGCCGAAGCGTTGACGATTCAGGTGCAACGGGACTTCGCGCCGGCATGGGGCGTCGAGGAGGCGCGGTTCACCGTCGGTGGACGCGGCGACAAGATCCATTTCTTCGACAGCGCACGTGAAGCAGAGGAGTTCGGCTGGCATGTCGTGGACGACCGCGGCCTCCCGTACGCGCACGTGTTCGCGGCGGCCTCGATCACGCACGGCAACGGCTGGACCAAGGGCAGCGACGCGGTGTCCGTCACCGCGTCGCACGAAGCCCTCGAGATGCTCGCCGACCCGCGGGCGAACGAGTTCTGCTTCGACGGAGACCGTCGGCTCTGGGCACGCGAGGTGTGCGATCCCGTGCAGAGCGGCGTCTACAAGATCCGCACCGACGACGGGACGGTCCCGGTGAGCAACTTCGTGCTCCCGGCGTACTTCAATCCGTGGGCGTCGTCGCCGTACGACCATCTGCGGGCGCTCGCCGAGCCGTTCTCCCTCGACGCCGGCGGCTACGCCGTGTACCAGCGTTCCGGCGCCGATCACGAACGGTTGGGTCGCGGCTTCGGTGTCACGTTCGACGACGCGATGCCCGAGTGGCAGCGGGCCCTGAAGCTCCGGGGGTGGGGCCGGACCTACTGGCGGCTCGCGCTCAACCGGTGAGCGCGGCGGGAACCGGCATCTCCGGCTCGATGCGCAGGACGCGACGCAACCCGACGCGGTCGATCTCGGCCTGCACGCGCCTGGACGGGCTGACGATCACGAGGCGGTGACCGGCGCGATCGAAGGCGCGGTGCATCGCGTCGACCATCCGAAGGCCGGTCCCGTCCACGAACGAGACGCCGCCCAGGTCGAGGGCGACGTCCTCGGTGATGTGGCCGTCACCTGCGGCGTCCCCCGCGTGCAGGCACGCGGCGGCGAGCTGCACCCCGCTGATCTCCTCGAGCTCGCCCTCGACGACGACGGCGGTCAGGGCGTGGTCGCGTCGCAGCTCGCAACGAAAACCCGGAGCAGGGATCGTCATGTCGCGCACCTCCCGGTTCGCTCCTCCGACGTTAGAACGGTCGGTCGCCGCGTTGTCGCCAGCCGAGTGAACGAGAGGTGAACGTTCTCCGGCGCGACGGTGGCGCGCCTCGTTCACCGCCCCGCTACGCGACCTTGACGTCGTGTTCGTCGCCCGGCAAAGACGTTTACTCCTGCATTGGTCATGCTCCACGGTGTGAAGATCGGAATCGTCACCGAGAGCTTCCTGCCATCGATCAATGGCGTGACGAATTCGGTACTCCGCATCCTGGAGCACTTTCGGGATCACGGTCACGATGCCGCCGTCGTCGCGCCGGGCGACGGGCCTTCCGAGTACGCGGGCGCACCCGTCGCGCGCGTTCCGGCCGTGCCCTTGCCCGTGTACCGGTCGTTCCCGATCGCGTTGCCGACCCGGCAGGTGGAGAACGCGCTGCGCGACTTCGGTCCGGACGTCGTGCACCTCGCGTCCCCCACGGTCCTCGGCGCAATGGGCGCGGTCGCGTCCCGGCGCCTCGACATCCCGGCGGTCGCGGTCTTCCAGAGTGACCTTCCCGCCTTCGTCCGCCGGTACCGCCTCGGTGTGACGGCGCCCGCGGCGTGGAGCTGGCTGCGCTGGATCCACCGCCACGCCGCGCTCACCCTGGCGCCGTCGTCCGTGATCGCGTGGGAGCTCGAGCAGCGCGGCTTCGCTCCCGTCGCCCGCTGGGGCCGGGGCGTCGACGTCGACCGCTTCGACCCGCGCCACCGCAGCGAGCTCATGCGCCGCCACATCGCGCCGCGGGGCGAGGTCGTCGTCGGATACGTCGGCCGCCTCGCCGCCGAGAAGCAGGTCGATCGACTCGTGCGACTGGCGGACCTCCCCGGCACGCGCCTCGTCATCGTGGGCGACGGGCCGATGCGGACGCGGCTCGAGCGGCGGCTGCCCCGGGCGCGGTTCCTCGGCTTCCGCACCGGCGGCGACCTGTCGGCGACGATCGCCTCGCTCGACGTCTTCGTGCACCCGGGCGAGGCGGAGACCTTCTGCCAGGCCGTGCAAGAGGCGCTCGCGTCCGGGGTGCCCGTGGTCGCGCCGGCCGCGGGCGGGCCGATGGACCTCGTCCGCCACGGCGTGAACGGATGGCTGTTCCCGTCCGGGCGGCCCGACCTGCTGCGCGGCGCGGTGGCCGAATTGACCACCGACGCCCCGAGGCGCGCGGTGATGGGTCGCGCCGCCCGGGCAAGCGTCGAGGGACGCACATGGCCGGAGCTCGGCGATGAGCTCCTGGGTCACTACGAGCGTCTCCTCGGCATCGAGGAACCCCAGGTGCGGGCCGCGTGAGGCCGTCGCTCGTCGTCTCGGTCCACGACGTCGCACCCTCGACCGCGTGCGCGGCGCGTACGTGGGTGGACGAGCTCGATCGTCGCCACGTGCCGGCGACGCTGCTCGTGGTCCCCGGACCGTGGGAGGGCCCGCCCCTGCGCCTCGACCAGGGGCTCGTCGCCTGGTTGCACGATCGGCGTGCGCGCGGTGACGAGATCGCGCAGCACGGTTGGACGCACCGGCCGGTTGCCGGGGCGCCGGCATGGCGGCGGGCGGTGGCGTCGGTCGCCGCCCGGGGCTGCGCCGAGTTCTGGTCCCTGGACACGCGCGAAGCGAAGCGGCGGATCGAGCTGGGCCGCGACGTGCTCGATCGGGCCGGCTTCGAGCCCGTCGGCTTCACGCCGCCGGGGTGGCTCGCGTCGGCTCCGACCCTGGAGGTCCTCGCCCACCTCGGCTACCGCTACACGACCACGCGCAACGCCGTCTTCGACCTCCGCGCCGGCACGACGCATCGCGTGCCGGCGTTGTCGCAGCGTCCCGGGGGCGCCGCCGAGGCAATCGGCCGCACCGTGGTCGACGGGTGGGCCCGGCGGCTCGTCCGTCGAGGCGCTTCCGTGCGCCTCGCGTTGCACCCGCTCGACCTCGACAACCCGGCGCTCGTCGCGTCGAACCTCGCGGTGATCGACCAGTTCCTCGAAGCCGGCGCGAAGGCTCGCACCTACCAGCACTTCGTGACCGCGCACCGAACCGGCGCCGCCGGGCGGGCGGCGTAGGGCGCAGGCCGTGGGGACCCGCATCCTGCAGGTCGCCAACTTCTACTCCTCCCACTCCGGCGGGCTGCGCACCACCGTCGACGCGCTCGGGCGCGCGTACGTCGAAGCCGGCCACGAGCGCGTCCTCGTCGTGCCCGGTCCGGCGGACGCAGACGAGGACACCGGTGCCGGCCGCCGCATCACGCTGCGCGCACCACGCGTGCCGGGCATGGGCGGATACCGCGCCCTCGCCGGGACCGGCGGCGTCCGCGCCGTCCTCGCCGAGCTGCCGCCCGACCACCTCGAAGTGTCGGACAAGTCCACGCTGGCCGGGCTCGGGTCGTGGGCCGCGCGCAACGGCGTGCGTTCGGTGCTCGTGTCGCACGAGCGGCTCGACGCGATCCTCTCGCCCCGCGTCCCGCCCGGCTTCCCGCTCGGCCGGTGCTCCGACTGGTGGAACCGCCGCCTCGCCGGTGGCTTCGACGCGATCACCGCGCCGTCGGCGTTCGCGGCGGCCGAGTTCACCCGCATCGGCGCGACGAACGTGTCGGTCGTCCCCCTCGGCGTGGATCTCGACGCCTTCGATCCCCGCGCTCGCGAGCGTCCGGTCGACGACAACGGCGACGACAACGACGTCTCGCTCGTGTGCGTCGGCCGGCTCTCGCGGGAGAAGCGGCCGCACGTCGCGATCGAGACGCTGCGCGCCGTACGAGCCCGAGGTGTCGCCGCGCGCCTGTGGCTGGTAGGGGACGGACCGCGCCGGGCTGCGCTCGAGAAGCAGGCGCGCAACCTGCCCGTCGCGTTCACCGGGCACCTCCACGACCGGCGCGAGATCGCTGCCATCCTCGCCGCCGCCGACGTCGCTCTCGCGCCGTGCCCGTTCGAGACCTTCGGGCTGGCTGCCTTGGAGGCGCTCGCCTGCGGCACGCCCGTCGTGGCGCCCGACCGGGGTGCGGTTCCCGAGATCGTGCAGGCGGGACAGGGCGCGGCCACCGGGGCAGTGGCCGCGCCCACCCCCGCTTCCCTCGCCGCTGCCGTCGTCGACGTGCTCGCCCGCCCGCGCGAGGAGACCCGCCGCGCCGCCCGCGCCCGGGCGGAGCACTTCCCGTGGACACGCACCGCGCTGGAGATGCTCCGCGTCCACCGGGTGTCATGAGCCTGCGCATGCACCCGCTGCGTACCGCGGACGAAGCGGAGCTTCGGCGCGTCTTCCGGTCGACGATCGCGCTGGGGCATCCGGTGTCGCACGACGCCGCCGTCGACGCCGCGCTGCGCCCGTACGAGCGCCTGTGCCTGCAGTGGTACCTGGGCCCCGGGCGCGACCACGCCTCGGTGCTGCTCGACGACGATCGCGTCGTGGGCTACGCGCTCGTGTGCGTCGACCCCGACGGGTTCGGCCGTTGGCAGCAGCGCGCCGGGGCGCGGTTCACCGCCCACGTCCTGCCGCGTCTCGCGCTGCGCCGGTACCCCGCGTCGATCCGGCGCTTCTACCGCCTCCGGCTCCGTGACGGGTGGGACCTGTGGCGCCACTCCGACGACCGCGTCGCCGGGCTCCCGCACGCGCACTTCAACGCGACCGCGCCGGGCGGTCTCCCGGGTCGCCTGCTCGCCGACCACGTTGACGAGGTCGTGGCGGCGGCCGGCTTCGACTCGTGGTACGGCGAGATGAACGCCCGTGCCGGCCGGCGCGTCGCCGCCCTCGGCCGCTGGGGCGCCGAGATCGTCTCCCGCCGGCCGAACGCCACGCTGTCCTGGCTGACCGGCGCGCCCGTCGA
>DATFVT010000396.1:0-8881 GCA_035260105.1 Acidimicrobiia bacterium | reverse complement strand
GACGTGATCCCGATGAAGACCGCTCCCATCGTCAGCACGTCGATGGCGAGCGCGGCCAGGCGCCGTCCCAGCGGCGCGGCCTCGGCGCCCGGGACGCCGACGGGCTCGCGCCGCTGCGGGCGGCCGCGAGCGTCCTTCTCGCGCGGCTCGAACAAGCCCCGCCGCCGCGGCGCCGGGGCGGCCTCCTGTTCGACCTCCTCGACCTCGCCGTCGGCTTCGGGGCCGGAGCCGCTGTCCAACCCCGCGTCGTACCGCTGGCGTTGGAACGGGTCCGACAGCACCTGCCACGCCGCGTTCAGCCGCGCCGTCTCGGCCCGGGCGCCGTCACGCGCCTGGTCGGACCGGCCCTTCTCCGCCTTGCCCCGAGCGTCCTCGAGCCGCTCGCGGTAAGCCGCGCGGATCTCGTCCTTCGACGCGTCCGGCTCGACGCCGAGCAGCTCGTAATGGGTCTCGCTCACGGGGTCAACAGCTCCTCGAGGTGCGGGACCAGCTTGTCGATCGGGACCCGATCCTGGGTCATGGAGTCGCGTTCGCGCACCGTCACGGCGCGGTCGTCGAGCGTGTCGAAGTCGACGGTCACACAGTACGGCGTGCCGACCTCGTCCTGACGGCGGTAGCGACGGCCGATCGAGCCGGCGTCGTCGAGGTCGATCGTGAAGCGGGGACGGAGGAGATCGGCGACCTCGTGTGCCACCGGGTTCAGCCGTTCGTTGCGCGAGAGCGGAAGCACCGCGACCGCGGTCGGCGCGAGGCGATGGTCCAGCCGGAGCAGCGTTCGCTTCTCACCGCGTACCTCCTCCTCGTGGTACGCCGCGAGCAGGAAGGCGAGCATGCATCGGTCGGCTCCCAGTGCCGGCTCGATCACGTGCGGGACGTAGCGCCGGTCGGCCTCCTGGTCGTAGTAGCTCAGGTCCTGACCCGAGTACTCCGAGTGGCGCTTCAGGTCGTAGTCGGTGCGGTTGGCCACACCCTCGAGCTCGCCCCAGCCCCACGGATACGCGAACTCGATGTCCGATGTCCCGACCGAGTAGTGCGAGAGCTCGTCCTGCTCGTGCGGGCGAAGACGAAGCTGGTCCTCGGCGATGCCGAGATCGAGGAACCAGCGGAGGCGCTCCTGGCACCAGTACTCGTACCACCGCGGCCCGTCCTCGGGCGGCACGAAGTACTCCATCTCCATCACCTCGAACTCGCGGGTCCGGAAGATGAAGTTGCCCGGGGTGATCTCGTTGCGGAACGCCTTCCCGATCTGGGCGATGCCGAACGGGGGCTTCTTCCGCGCCGTGGTCGACACGTTCAGGAAGTTGACGAAGATGCCCTGCGCGCTCTCGGGGCGCAGGTAGGCGACGGAGGCGTCGTCCTCGACCGGGCCCACGTAGGTCTTGAACATCAGGTTGAACTGGCGGGCCTCGGTGAACGAGTCCTTGGCGCCGCAGTTGGGGCACGCGCCCGACGAGGGCAGGTGGTCGGCCCGGAAGCGCTCCTTGCAGTTGCGGCAGTCGACGAGAGGGTCGGTGAACGCCTGGAGGTGCCCGCTCGCCTCCCACACCCGCGGGTGCATGAGGATGGCGGCGTCGAGGCCGACGATGTCGTCGCGCAGCTGGACCATCGACCGCCACCACGCGTCCTTGACGTTGCGCTTGAGGGCCACCCCGAGCGGGCCGTAGTCCCAGGTCGACCGGAAGCCGCCGTAGATCTCGCTAGAGGGAAACACGAACCCGCGCCGCTTGGACAGGTTGACCACGCGCTCCATCAGGTCCGGCTTGGCCATCCGTCGGATCGTACCGGGGCGACCCCCGAATCCCCGAGCGGGAAACTCAGGCGGCGGCTGTCACCCGGTTCCGGTCGAGCACGACCTGGGCGCCGAACGGCATGAGGACGATCGGGATCAGCTTGAACGCCTGGATCCCGAACGGGATACCGATGATCGTGACGCACAGGATCACCCCGCCGACGAGGCACGTCACCGCGAGGGGAAGGCCTGCAACGAGGATCCAAATGATGTTGCCGATGATGTGCAGCGGGCTCGCGACGCGGTCGGTGTACTCGACGTGGCGGCCGAAGGGCCACAGGGCGAAGCCGGCCATCTTGAACGCCTGGATCCCGAAGGGGATCGTGATGAGCAGGATGAACATGATGATCCCGGCGATCACGAAGCCGATCGCCAGCCAGATCCCCACGAAGATGAGCCACAGGATGTTGCCGAGCGTCTGCACGCTGCCCCTCCTACCTCTCCAGCGGGCGTTGCCCGCGCGTTTCGGGGCGTCGCCCCGGGGCGATGGTCACAGTAGCGCCGCGCTCCGCAGGCGGCGCTCGAGGTGGTACTCGAGTGCGGCGACGCCGAGCCGCTCCACCTCGACGCCGGGCCGCTCGGCGGGGGCGGTCAGCGCGCCGCGCAGGTCGCCACCGAGGATGCGTCGGAGCAGCACGATCGCCTCCGCGTCGACGCGGCGACCGGCGAAGCGCGCGCATTCACCGCACAGCACGCCACCCTCGCCGAAGTCGAACCCGGGAAACGCATCGGCATCGTCACCGCAGCGCGTGCAGGTGTCGAGGATGGGATGGAAGCCCTCGAGCGAGAGGAGCTTCCAGAAGAACGCCGGCGCGACCATCGGCGACGGCGACGTCGCCAACGTGCGCAGCGCGCCGACGAGCATCCGGTACAACGCCGGGTTCGCTTCCCGCTCCTGGGCGACCTGGTCGACCGCCTCGAGCATCGAGACGGCATGGGTGAACGACGGGTAGTGCTCGCGAAGCCGGCGCCAGGCGTCGATCGTCTCGACCTGAGTGACGACGTCGAGCTCGCGGCCTCGGTAGCACTGGATCGCGACGTGGCTCGTCGGCTCGAGCCGGGCGCCGAAGCGGCTCGTCGGCTTGCGGATCCCCTTGGCGACCGCCCGCACCTTGCCCTGGCCCTGGCTGAGGATCGTGACGATCCGGTCGGCCTCGCCCAGCTTGATCGTGCGCAGGACGACGCCCTGGTCGCGGTACAGCGCCACGGCTACCAGTCTAGTTACAGACGTGTGATTCGAAGGCCGGTCAGCTGTCGACGGCGCCGAAGCGGCGCTCCCGCCGCTGGTACTCCCGGATCGCCTCGAACAGGCGGTCCCGCCCGAAGTCGGGCCACAGGACGTCGGTGAACACGAGCTCGGCGTAGGCGAGCTCCCACAGGAGGTAGTTCGAGATGCGGAACTCCCCCGACGTGCGCACGAGCAGGTCGGGATCGGGCATGTCGGGTGCGTACAGGCTGCGGGCGACGGTGCGTTCATTGATCTTGCCGGGGTCGAGCCGGCCCGCCGCTACCTCTTGGCCGATGGAGCGCGCGGCGTCGACGAGCTCGGCCCGTCCGCCGTAGTTGAAGGCGAACGTCAGCGTCATCGTGCGGTTCTTGCGCGTCAGCTCCTCGGCATCGGCGATCTGGCGGCGCAGCCGGCCGGGCACCCGCCCGCCGCGCCGGCCGATGAACCGCACACGCACGCCCCGGTCGTTGAGCTCGTCGCGCCGGCGGAGCAGCAGGTTCTCGTTGAAGTTCATGAGGTACCGCACCTCGTCGACCGGTCGGCGCCAGTTCTCGGTGGAGAACGCGTAGACAGTCATCCACTCGAGCCCGATGTCGAGGGCGCCCTCGACCGTGTCGAAGAGGGCGTGCTCACCGGCGGCGTGCCCCTCGGTGCGCTTGAGCCCGCGCTGCTTGGCCCACCGACCGTTACCGTCCATGACGATGGCGACGTGACGAGGAAGGTGGGCGCGGTCGATTCCGGAGGGCACGGCTCGAACCTACATCCAGGGTCTCCCGAGCCGACCGGCGACCGGTACGATCGCCCGCCATGCGCTGGACCGCGGTGGTGAACCCGAGCGCGGGCCGAGGCCGCACCCGCAAGCTGCTCCCGCGCCTCACCGACGCGTTCGCCGCCACCGATCTCGACGTCGACGTACACGTGTCCACGGATCTCGACGACGCCGTGCGACTCGCCCAGGTCGCCTTCGACGACGGACGAGGCGTCGCCGCGTGCGGGGGCGACGGCACGGTGAACGCCCTCGCCGGCGTCGCCGCCGACCACGGCGGGGTGCTCGGCGTCGTACCCACCGGGGCCGGCAACGACTTCGCCCGCAACCTCGGCCTTGACCGGCGCCGCTGGCTCGACGCCGTCGCGCTGCTGGCGACCGGGGCGGTCGGCACGGTCGACCTCGGGCGGGCGGAGGCGGCGCCCGAGCACGGTGATGTCGACGACAGCCCCACGCTGCGCTGGTTCACGTCCGTCGCCAACGCCGGTTTCGACGGCGAGGCCAACCGCTGGGCGAACACGGTCCAATGGGCGAGCGGGACGACCCTGTACGTGCTGGCGGTGTTCCGAACGCTCGCGACGTACCGGCCGCGTCGCTTCCGACTCACGGTCGACGGCGAGACACACGACATCGAGGCGTGGCTCGTGGCCATCGGCAACACGCGCGGGTATGCGGGTGGGATGCAGGTCACGCCGGGGGCGGAGCTCGACGACGGCCAGCTCGACGTGTGCGTGGTCGGCGCGGTGTCACGGTTCGACTTCCTGCGCTCCTTCCCGCGTGTGTTCCGGGGCACGCACATCTCGCATCCCGCCGTCGACATGTACCGCGGGAAGGTCGTCGAGCTCGCGTCGCTCGACGCGTCGGACGGGCTCGAGCTCTACGGCGCCGGCGAGCGCATCGGCCCCCTACCGGCGCGCGCCGAGGCCGTCCCCGGTGCGTTGCAGGTGATCGTGCCGGATACGGCGCCGGTGCCGAAGCAACCGCGCGCCTGAGGTCACTGCACCGTGAGGGTGCCGTCCATGCCCGCCTCGCGGTGGCCCGGGATGTCGCAGTAGAACTCGTATTTCCCGGGCTTGAGGTCGACCTTGAGCTCGTCGGACTTGCCGCTGCTCGCCTGGAGCTTGAAGTGCGGGACCTTGCCGCCGGCGAACACGAGCGTGTGCAGTCCGCCGTCGCTCGTGAGCTTGATGGCATCGACGCCGGCAGGTGCGTCGGGGTTCTTCGGGTCGAAGAAGAAGTTCCCGCCCTTGATGTCGAGCGTCTTCTGCGCCGGCCCCTTCGGCTGTTTGTAGCTCGACGACCCGCCACCACTGCCGCCGCCACAGGCGCTGACGACGGCGGCGGTCGCGACCGCGATGGTGAACATCCTGACGACGCGACGAGTGCCCATGCCCTTCCTCATCCGACGTTGACGGTCGCTTGCATCCCGGCGGCGCGATGGCCGGGGATGCTGCAGTAGATCGTGTAGGTGCCCGCGTTCAGCTGCACCTTGCCCGTCTTCGGCCCCTGCGGCACAGCCAGCTGGAACCCGCTCAGCTTCGGATCCGTGAACAGGAGCGTGTGCGTCCCGCCGAGGTCGTTGTAGTTGACCTGGATGACGCCGGGCGGGACGCTGAACTGGGTCGCCTGGAACGACAGTGACGGGAGCGCGTCGACCTCGAGCGTCGCGACCGGTGGTCCCGGGGGCGGCTTGAACCCGCCCGAGGCCTCCCCCGACTCCTCGCTGGGCCCGAGCGTGAGGAGCCCGGCCGACAGGACCAGGATCGAGAACCCCGCCAGCGCCATCACCAGCGTGGAGGAGCGCAGCCGGGGGCTCGCCGAGATCGCCGCGCCGCCGGCGAGGATGCCGACCGTCACGATCGTCCCGACGAGCACGGACACGTTCTCGCCGCTGGCGAGGAACACCCGCGACACGTTCACCACGTAGAGGAACACGGCGATCATCGAGAGCAGTGGGAGGGCGAGGGGCAGCAGGAGCCGGTCCCGCACCGGGTCGACCTTCGGCTCGCCCGCCTCGAGCTCGGCCGGCGTCTCGCCCTCGGCGGATTCGAAGGGCGGCTCGGCCTCGAGCTCCTCGGCCCCCTCCTCGTCGGGCGCCGGTGCGCCGCCGATGTCGGCGCCGCCGGCCTCGGCCTCGGGCTCCGGCCCTTCGGCACCGGCCTCGCCGGCCGTGTGCTGGTCCGCCTCGTCGGCCTGCTCGGTCTGGACGTCGTCGGTCATGGAGTCGGGGTCCCCATCCGGGAGAGCTCGCGGTCCAGATCCTGCCACCGACGGCGGGCCGCGATCCGTCGGTCCTCCTCGCCCGCCCACCGGAAGAAGATCACCGCGATGACCAGCCACAGCAGGAGACCCCCGCCGATCTTCATGATCAGGCCTGCCAGCCGCTGGTCGTCGATGGTCGACAGGCCCCACAGGTGCGGGACGCCCTCGTAGAAGCGGTAGAGCGGCGTGCTCCCGAAGGTCAGGAACGACGCCGGAATCGTCGGCACGATCGACTGCGCGAACAGGAAGAGCATCCGTGGCAGCGGCGACAGCCGCGGGATCTCGGGCAGCGGGCTGAGCACGGGCATCCATACGACGAGGGCGCTCACGAAGATGAGGGCGTGAATCAGGAAGTGCGTCACCCCGCTGCGGAGGCTGAAGTCGACGAGCGCGGGCCAGTGCGTGAAGACCAGGACGAGGTTGAAGAGGATCAGCGCGGGGAGGAAGCGCGAGCAGAAGCGGACGGCCCGGAACAGGTGGGAGGGCGGCCGGAGGATCGCCCGCAGCATCCACGCGGGCGTCCCGAGCACGAGCAGCGGCGCCGCGACCATCGACAGCACGAGGTGCTGCACCATGTGGATGCTGTAGTTGTACCGCTCGGCGATGTCGTGGATCGGCCAATCGGCCGCGACCCAGATCGCCGCCACGCCGAGCCCGAAGCACACGACTTGGAGACGCGTCACCGCTGCTTTCCCGGGCTCGGCGTACCGGGGCCCGACACGCACCACGGCGACGGCGTACGCGGCCGCGAATGCCGCGACGAGAACCCACGTGTCGACATGGGGCTGCCAGGCCGGGGGCGCGACGGCGAGGCTCATGCCCGGCTCAACGGCTGAAGACGTGCAAGGTCGTCAGCACGATCAGGTACAAGGAGATCGCGGCGACGATGCCGATCACGAAGAAGCGGCGGAAGATCGGCTTGTCGGTCCGCAGGTGCATGTACCACGACGCGACCAGCGTGAACTTGATCACCGCGAACATCAACAGGAGGAGGATGATCAACCCGTCGGGGATCTCGCCCTCGAGGTAATAGAGGCCGACCTCGGCGGCGGTGGCGACGACGAGGATCGCGGCGATCATCACGTACCGCTGCGGCGTCGGGTGGGGCCTGACCTCACCCGGCAGCATCGGCAGCTGCGGCTCGGCCTCGGCCGGCGGCGCCGACTCCGCCCGCTCGAGCGCCGTGCCCGCCTGCTCCTCGGCGGGCACCTCGCCCGCGGTGTCCCGGGGCTCGGTCTCGGTGACCGTGCCCGCGGTCGTGGGTTCGTCTGCCATGACGATCTCGTCCGCTCCTACTTGGGGATGAGGTAGACGACCGTGAAGATGACGATCCAGACGACGTCGACGAAGTGCCAGTACAGGCCGGCGATCTCGACCCGCTCCGAATCGCGGCTCGTGAGGCGGCCCTGGGTCGCCAGGCCCCACAGCGACAGCAGCCAGATGATGCCAGCGGTGACGTGGGCACCGTGGAGCCCGGTGAGCACGAAGAACGACGAGCCGAACAGGTTCTTGTCGAGCGTGAGCCCCTGTCGGTAGAACTCGGTGAACTCGAACACCTGACCGCCGATGAACGTCGCCCCGAACAACGCCGTCGCGAGCAGCCAGATCCGCAGCCTGCGGTAGTCGCCGCGGAGGATCGCCGCGAGCGCCAGCACCATCGTGAGGCTGCTCATCAGCAGGATGAACGACGTCACCGACGTGAACGGGATGTTGTAGACGTCGGCGGGGTGGGGCCCGGGCTGGGGCCGGCCCCGGTAGAAGAGGTAGGCGGAGATGAACGCGCCGAAGAAGAGGCAGTCCGACGACAGGAAGAGCCACATGGCCAGCTTGGTGTTGCTGACGCCGGTGCTGGTGGCGTGCTCGTCGTGGCCCGTCTCGACGTCGTGCGCGGACGGGACGGCGACCTGGTCCATCGTCACGGCTCCGTCTGGGGCTCGATACCCCACGCGTACATTCCGAACACCACGATCAGCGCGCCGATCGGGACCAGCCACAGGGCCTGGAACACGGCCGCGTACCCGAGGATCGGCAGCCCGAGGGCGAGGATGAACGGGAAGTACGACGGCGACGGCATGTGGATCCCGTGGCCGTCGTCCTGGCCCTCGCCGCCGTGCTCGTCGTCGCCGCCGCCCCCGGCGGGGCGCTCCTCGACGGCGACGGCGGCCCCGCTCGGGATGCGCACGGCGTGGCCGGTCTCGTCCTCGGTGTACTTGCGGTGCCACAGGTCGTCGCGCGCCTCGACGTGCGGGATCTCGGCGAAGTTGTACATGGGCGGCGGGGACGGGGTCGTCCATTCGAGGGTCCGGGCGTCCCAGGGGTCGCTCCCGGCGACCTTGCCTCGCTTGCGGCTCACGAACACGTTGACGATGAAGACGAGCACCGAGAAGGCGATGATGAAGGCGCCGATGGTCTCGAGCTGGTTGAGGAAGTCCCAGCCCAACCCGGTGTCATAGCGGTACGTGCGGCGCGGCATCCCGAGCAGCCCGAGGAAGTGCATCGGGAAGAACGTCAGGTTGAACCCGATGAGCATGGTCCAGAAGTTGATCTTGCCGAGTCGCTCGTCGAGGAACCGCCCGTAGAGCTTCGGGAACCAGTAGTAGAAGCCGCCGAAGATGCCGAACACGAGCCCGCCGAACAGCACGTAGTGGAAGTGGGCGACGACGAAGTACGTGTCGGTCTGCTGCGTGTCGGCGGGTACCACCGAGTGCAGCACGCCGGAGAGCCCGCCGAGGGTGAACATGGCGATGAACCCGAGCGCGAACAGCATCGCCGTTCTGAGCTGCACCGCCCCGCGCCACACCGTCGCGAGCCAGTTGAAGATCTTCACGCCCGTGGG
>DATFVT010000395.1:0-6862 GCA_035260105.1 Acidimicrobiia bacterium | reverse complement strand
CTCGACGACCACATCGAGGTCCTGCACCGCGCGTCGGGCGCGCTCGTCACGCGGAAGCTGCCGACGCTCACGCTCTACAAGATCGGCGTGAAGCTCGACATGACGGGGCAGACGGCAGCGGACGCCCGCGCCGACGTCGAGGAGCACGAGCGCCCCGAGCGCCGGGAGCACATGGAGGCTCCGACGCTGTCCGACCTCGAGGTCGCGGCCATCCGCGTGACTCAGGAGGACCTCCCCCTGGTCGAGCGACCCTTCGCCGTCGAGGCCGACGCGATCGGCACCGACGAGGAGACGCTGCTCGCCATGCTGCGCTCGTTCAAGGAGCGCAAGCTGATGCGACGCTTCGCCGCCGTCATGAACCACCGCAGCGCCGGGTACAAGGCCAACGCCATGGGCGTCTGGGCCGTGCCCGACGAGCGGCTCGAGGAGATGGGCCCGCGCATGGCCGGCTTCGCGTTCGTGAGCCACTGCTACCGGCGACCCACGTACGAGGACTGGCCGTACTCGGTGTTCACGATGGTGCACGGGCACAACGCCCGTGACTGCGAGCAGACCATCGCCGCCATCGAGGCCGAGACGGGCGTCGACGACTACGCGCTCCTCTGGTCGATCAAGGAGTACAAGAAGACCCGCGTGCGCTACTTCACCGACGAATGGGACGAGTGGCGCCGCGAGAACCTCACGCCGGCCGGCGCGTAGCAGTCCGGCGCCGGCGCCGGCGGCGCCGAACCAGCAGCCCGACCGCGGTGCCGAGCGTCGCCGCGAGGAACGCGGCGGCGGCGTAGCGCAGCGTGCGCGAGGGCGGCGGGAGCGAGTCGAGCCCTTCGACGACGGCGTCCTCGTTGGAATGACGCGGCTGCCAACCCGCGGCCCGGAGGCGGTCGTTGGCCACCACCCACGGGTGCACGAGATAGGGCACGACACTCGGCGGGACGTCCCCGAGCCCGCTCGCCCACAGCCGGCCCAGCGCGCGCTCGAGCATCTCGGCCGGGATCGGCGGCCAGAGCGACCGGGGCAACAGGGCCCGGACGTCGTCGGCCCCCAGCCACCCGTCGGCGGAGACGTTGTACGTGCCGGGGAGGTCGTTGGCGATGGCGAGCGCGAGCGCGTCGACCAGGTCGTCCACGTGCACGACCTGCACCGGTGGCGTGGCGCCGCGGACCCGCAGCGGCGGCCGGCCCAGGAGCAGGCGGGACGGCAGCCGCTCGGCGCCGGCACCGAGCACGGGGGCCGATCGCATGGTCGTGACCGTCACCGCCGGGTGCTCCTCGCGCCATTCACCGATGAGGCGCTCGACCTCGGCGGCATGGACGGCGGGAGCGAACCCGGGGTTGGGCCGCAGGGGGGCGTCCTCGGTCAACGGCACCGAGTTGTTCGGCCAGGCGCCGTACACGGCCGCGCTCGACACGCGTATCACCTTCCGCACCCCGACGGCGGCCGCGGCGTCCAGGACCCGCCGGGTGCCCTCCACGTTGACCCGCGCCATGAGCGCCTCGTCGGCGATCGGGTCGACCACCGTGGCGAGGTGCACGAGCACGTCGGCCGCCTCGAGCAGCGGCTTGAGCTCGGCGCCACCGATGTCGACGCGGTGGAAGGCGAGGTTCCGGACCCGGCGCCTGGGATCCCGGACGTCGAGGCCGATCAGGCGCGTCACCCGCTCGTCCTCGGCCAACTTCGGGAGCAGTCTCTGGCCGACGAGCCCCGACGCGCCGGTGACGGCAATCGCAACCACGTCCATAGACTGGCCGCGTGACGGACCGCCCTCAACCTGGCGACCCCGACGAGCCCGACAAGCCCGAGAGGCGCGACGAGTCGTCGTCGCCGGCGTTCCCGGGGATGCCGTTCGGCGGCGGCGGCTTCGACCTGGCGCAGCTGATGCAGATGCTGCAGTCGCAGGGCCCGATCAACTGGGACGTCGCGCGCCAGATCGCATCCTGGGTCGCGGTCGAAGGTGGTACCGAGCGACCCATCGACCCCGCCGCCCACGAGCAGCTCGCCGAGCTCGTGCGCGCCGCGCAGACGCACGTCGCCGCCGAGACGGATCTCACGGGGTCCTACGCCGCGTCGCTCCGCACGGTCGGGCCGCAGGGATGGGCCGCGCTCCACCTGGACGCGTTGCGCCCGGTGCTCGAGGCGCTCGCGACCACCCTCGGCAAGGTCATGCGGGAAGCGGGACCGGCGCCCGGTGAGCTGGAATCGGGCGCGCCGGGATCCCCGGGGGCCGGGGGGCCGAGCCCCTTCGGGCCCGAGATGCTCGGCGGGATGATGCAGATGCTGGCGCCGGCGCTGCTCGGCATGCAGGCGGGCTCGATGATCGGCTACCTCGCGCAGCACGCGCTCGGGCGCTACGACCTGCCGCTGCCGACGAGCGACCAGCCGAGCCTCTGCTTCGTCGTGCAGAACATCGACGCGTTCGAGGAGGCGTGGTCGCTCGACCGCGCCGACCTCCGCTTCTACGTCGCCGTGCACGAGGTGGTGCACGCGGCCGAGCGCTCGGTGCCGTGGGTGCGGGAACGCCTCGTTCGCCTGTCGACCGAGTACGTGTCGGCGTACGAGGTCGACCCGGGCGCGCTCGAGGACCGGTTCGGCGCGGTCGATCCCGCCGACCCGTCGACGTTGGGATCGATCGCCGAGGATCCCGACGCGCTGCTCGGCGCGATGCACTCGCCGCGCCAGGACGAGCCCCGCCGCCAGTTGCAGCTGCTCACCTCGGTGCTGGAGGGGTATGCGGACTCGGTGCTCGAGCGCGTCGGCGCCAAGCTCGTCCCGTCGTTCCGGCAGATCCACGAGGCGATGGAGCGGCACCGCGTCGAGCGGGGCGAGGCCGAGGTCTTCATCGAGGGTCTGCTCGGCCTGAAGCTCGAGCGCCACCACTACGAGCAGGGCGAGGCCTTCTGCCGGGGAGTCCTTGAGCGAGCCGGGCCCGAGGGCCTGAACCGGCTGTGGGAGTCGGAGCGGATGCTGCCGACGCCGGCCGAGCTCGACGCCCCCGGGCTGTGGCTCGCCCGCATCGAGCTCCCGGACGACACTTCGTGACCGAGGGCGCCGACACGCACCGCGTGATCAGGATGGCCGCCCATCCGTCCGGTGCACTCGCCGACGACCACTTCGATCTGGTCGAAGAGGCCGTGCCCGAGCCTGCCGACGGCGAGGCGCTCGTCCGCACGCTCTATCTGTCGCTCGATCCGGCCATCCGCGTGTGGATGAACGGCATCGACACATACGTGCCGGGCATCCAGGTCGGCGACGTCATGCGCGCCGGCGGCCTCGGCGAGGTCGTCCGTTCACGGAACCCCGCCTACAGCGAGGGCGATGTCGTCTTCGGGATGATGCACTGGTCCGACTACTACCTGGCCGGCTCCGGTCCCGAGGGATTGATGACCGTCCCTCGCCAGGAGCCGCTCACCGCGTACCTGAGCGTGTTCGGCGTCACGGGGCTCACGGCCTACTTCGGCCTGCTCGACATCGGCCAGCCCGAGAAGGGCGAGACCGTCGTCGTGTCGGGCGCAGCCGGCGCGACGGGGTCGGTCGCCGGCCAGATCGCCGGGATCCACGGCTGCCGGGTCGTCGGGATCGCCGGCGGGCCCGGGAAGTGCGCGTGGCTCACCGACGAGCTCGGGTTCGACGCGGCGATCGACTACAAGTCAGAGAACGTGAGCGCGCGCTTGCACGAGACGTGCCCGGACGGGATCGACGTGTTCTTCGACAACGTCGGCGGCGAGATCCTCGACGCCGCGCTCGGGCAGCTCGCGCTCCACGGCCGCGTCGTCCTGTGCGGCGCGATCTCGCAGTACGACACCACCGACCTGACGCCGGGACCGCGCAACGTCATCAACCTCATCCCGCAGCGCGGCCGCATGCAGGGATTCATCCTCCTCGACTACCGCGACCGTTTCCTCGAGGCGATCCCGCAGCTCGTGCAGTGGGTGAAGGACGGCCGGATCCGCTACGCCGAGGACGTCGTCGACGGTCTCGAGAACGCGCCCGCCGCCTTCCGCAAGCTGTTCACGGGCGCGAACACCGGCAAGCTGATCGTCAAGGTGTCGGAGTGAGCAAGTGAGTGACGTCAAGAAGGTCGGCGTGTTGGGCGCGGGCGTGATGGGCGGCGGGATCGCGCAGGTGACGGCGACGGCCGGGTACGAGACCGTCTGCTACGACGTGGACGCTGGCGCGCTCGACGCCGGCCGCGAGCACGCCACGACCGGGCGCTACGGGCTCGAGCGTGGCGTCGAGCGCGGCAAGGTCACGCGCGAGCAGGCCGATGCCGCGCTCGCCCGCCTGACGTTCACTGGCTCGTTCGACGAGGCCGCCGCCGCCGACCTCGTCGTCGAGGCCGTGCCCGAGCGCCTCGAGCTGAAGGTGCGCGTGTTCCGTGACCTCGATCGCGTCGCTCCCGACACGACGATCCTCGCCTCGAACACCTCCGGCTTCTCGATCGCCGGGTTGGCGGCGGCGACCGACCGCGCCGACCGCGTCATCGGTTGGCACTGGGCCTCACCGGCGCCTGTGATGCGGCTGGCGGAGATCGTCTCCACGCGCGAGACGAGTGACGAGACCGTCGCCACCGTCAAGGACGTCGCGTCGGCGTGCGGCAAGAACCCGGTGGTGGTGCGGGACACCCCGATGGCATGGGGCTTCGTGACCAACCGCGTGTACTTCGCCATGGTCGCCGAGGCGCAGAAGGTCGTGGACGACGGCATCGCGACCGCCGACGAGGTCGACCAGCTGATGACGGACTGCTTCCGCTGGCCCACCGGCCCGTTCGGCATGGTGCAGGGCGCCGGCTCGGGCTGGGGCTAGCCGGATCAGGCGACGTCGGTCGTCGGGGGGACGAGGGCGTCGACCGTGTAGCGGTGGTAGCGGTGCTGCTCGCCGGCGCCGCGCCCGAAGTAGTGCCAGGCCGGGAAGTTGAAGTCGGTCGTGATCGAGGTCGGCAGGAGCAGCGCCGCCTGGAGGAACGCCTCGAGGTCGGGCACGGCGTAGAGGTTCACCTCGCAGCCGAAGTCCTCGAGCGCCTCGAGCAGCGCCCTCGCGTGCTCGCCGGCCCAGCTCACCGAGAAGCGGTTCACGCCCCAGCCGGTGATCAGCTTGATGGTGTCCCAGGCGCGCTCGGGGGCGGCGAGCACCAGCGGCGCGAGAAAGTCGACCGGGCACTGCACGGTCGCGTCCGGGTGCGCGGCCACGAGGCGGTCGACGCCGTCCTCCCCGAGGGCCTCGATGCGGCCGTTGAACCACAGGTTCTCGTCGTCGAAGCCGCGCGCCTCGACGGCGGCGAGCACGTCGTCGAGGATCGCCTCGCCTTCCTTGAGGTCGAGCTTGACGCCCCGCTCGTGCTCGTGCAGGCGGGTCAGCACGTCGTCGAGGAGGAACACGGGCTCCGAGCGGTTCCACGGTGTCCGCTCGAAGGAATCGTGGCGGAGCACCAGGCGGCCGAGCGGGTCGCGACGCACGTCGCATTCGGCCCAGTGCACCCGCGAGCCCAGGAACTGCCGGACGTTCGCCTCGTCGTTGACGCCGTGCCACACGAGCTGCACGTGGTGAGGGAGGTCGCTCTCGGCGACGAGTGCCGTCAGGTCGTACGAACGCCCGCGCACCGTGCGCGGCGTCGGCAGGCGGCGCGACTCCGACAGCGTCTGCGCGTGCAGGAAGAGGATCTCCTTGTTCGTGTCGGCCTCGGCCAGCGCGGCGATGACGGCGGGCTCGTTGTCCACGACCGCGAAAGGCCGGTAGCCGGCGTCGGCGAGGCGCCGGAGACCGGCGACCTTGCTCTCGAGCACGTCCTCCTCCCCGCCGCGTTCGTTCATGACGAGCAGGTCGGAACGGAACTCGACCCGGTACTCGCGACCGAGCGCGTTCAGCGACCGCAGCGTCTCGTCGCGCAGCAGTTCCGGGCGGCCGGTGTTGAGGCCGACGAACGTCTCGGGTTGGAGCTGGAACCAGCGGATCACCTCGAGCACGCCGCGGTACGGGCGGTGGGCGGCGAGGACCGACTCGGGCTGCCACCGACGGTCGAGGTACCAGGCGAGGACCTCGTCGCGGGTTTGCGCCGGGAGCATGCGGCCGTCGAGGAACTCGTCCACGCGGTTCTCGTGCACGTCGATGTCATCGGCGCGCAGCCCGTGGAAGAAGTCGGTGCCGTGATCGCGGTCGTATTCGAGGAGCACGTGGCGGACCATGTGCCGCAGATCGAGGATCGTGCCGTCGATGTCGAACACGATCAGGAGCCGGTCATCGGGGTACCTGCGGCGGAAGCCGGCGTAGTGCTCGGCAAGGCGACGCATCCAGTCGCCCGTGTCGACGGTTTCGGCAGTGTCGGCGGCTTCGCCGGCCGCGTTCGTTTCGCTGTCCGTCACGCATCTCGACGGTAACCAGCGGGGGTGAAGGGACGGTGGCCTGGGGTTGACGCGCCGCTGAACAACTCGGCGGGATTCGTTGCCGCGCCTCAGAAGTCGGTCATCGAGAACGGTTGCGGCTCCACGGAGAACATGGCGTCCGCGACGGCGAGCGCGCCGGCGCTCCGCTCCTCGATCAGCCCGGCGCGCGCCAACGTGGACGCCCGGACGCCCCCGAGGAGGATCCCGCCCAAGCTCGCGACGTCGAGCACGAGGTCGGGCTCGTCGCGCGTGCGTCGGGCGTCGGCGCCCTCGGGGCCTCCGTCGAGCGCGAACCGTCCGGCGGCGGCGCCGTCGGGCCGGACGTCGTCGCGCACCTCGAGCACGACGCGGCCCGGGATCGCGTACGTGCGCGCCGAGAGTGCTGCGGGCGCGTCGAGCACCCGGACCCACAGGCTGTCCCCCAGACGGGTGACCCGCATGCGGCGCGACTCGCGCAGGAGCCAGCGCAGCGGCTCGTCGACGGGGAC
>DATFVT010000394.1:0-2050 GCA_035260105.1 Acidimicrobiia bacterium | reverse complement strand
GCGCGCGAACTCGCCGCAGTCGTAGGTGAAGACGAGCCCCGTCTTGAACGGCATCGCGGAGGACGGGATCAGGTTGCGGCGCCGCAGCTCGATCGGGTCGATCCGGAGCTCCATGGCCGCCACGTCGATGACGCGCTCGATGGCGTACGTCGCCTCGGGCCGTCCGGCGCCGCGATAGGGCCCGGTGGGTGTCGTGTTCGAGAAGACGCCGGTCGTCTGCACGTGGATCGCCGGCGTCGTGTAGATCCCCGCGATGCCGCCGACGTTGTTGGTGCCCGGCCCGGCGCTCCGCGGCGTGAGATACGCGCCGACATTCAGGTTGATGGCGACGCGCAGCGCCAGGAACCTGCCGTTGGCGTCCAGGGCCAGCTCGGCCGTCGACAGGTTATCGCGTCCGTGCTCGTCGGTGACGAACCCCTCGCGCCGATCCGACGTCCACTTGACCGGCCGTCCCAGGCGCTTGGCCGCCCAGAGCACCAGCACGACCTCCGGATAGACGCCGCTCTTCATGCCGAAGCTGCCGCCGACCTCGCCGGTGACCACGCGCAGATGGCTCTGCGGGACCTTGAGCACCTGGTCGGCGAGCAGAGTCCTGAGACCATGGGGCGCCTGGATCCCGGTATGGAGCGTGTAGCGGCCGGTCCGCCGGTCCCATTCGCCGACCGCCCCGCGCGGCTCCATCGGCGCGGCCGCCACGCGGCTCACCACGAAGTCGAGCTTGGTGACGTGCGCGGCGCCTGCGATCCCGCGCGCCGTCTCGTCCTTCTTGCCCGCCTCCCAGACGAACGCGATGTTGTCGGGCGCCTGCGTCCACACCGACGGAGCGCCGGCGCGCATCGCGTCAGCCGTCGCGGCGACGGCCGGCAAGGGCTCGTAGTCGATCGCGACCAGCTCGGCCGCGTCGATTGCCTGCTCGATCGTCTGCGCGACGACCAGGGCCACGGGGTCGCCGACGTGGCGGACGCGATCGCGCACCAGGGCCGGGCGCGGCGTCGCGAAGGCCGGCGATCCGTCGCGGCGCTTGCGGCTCTTGTCCGTCGGAAGGTCGCCGAGCCCATCCCTGGCCAGATCGGCCCCGGTGAGCACGGCGAGGACGCCGTGGGCCGCGCGCGCCGCGGACGTCTCGATCGAGCGGATCACCGCGTGCGCGTGCGGCGAGCGAACGACGAAGGCGTACGCCTGATGGGGCAAGCTCACGTCGTCGACATAGCGCCCGAACCCCTGCAAGAGACGCGGATCCTCGATGCGACGCACCGACTGTCCGACCCCGAATTTCTCGACGGTCACCGGATTGGCCATGATGGTGCGGGAGTATACGCGAGCTGATGTGATACAAAAAGCCCATGAGAGGGCTCGGCCGGGCGCTCGTGGCGCTGATCGCGCTGGCCTCCTTCGCCGCGGCGACCGCGACCGAGGCGCAGCCGCCGGCGAAGCGGCCTCGCGTCGGCGTGCTCTTGCTCGGCACGCCCGACACCGATCCGGTTCTGCCCTCGTTCCGCGCCGGTCTTCGCGAGCTCGGCTATGTCGAAGGCAAGGACGTCGTGCTGGAGTACCGGTTTGCGGAGGGCAAGCCGGACCGGCTTCCGGATCTCGCGCGCGATCTGGTCAACGCCAAGCCGGACATGGTCTTCGCGTTCGGCGGCGACGTCGCGCCGTTCGCTCGGGCCGCCACCAGCACGATCCCGATCGTCATGGTCGTCAGCGTCGACCCGGTTCAGGCTGGGCTCGTCGCGTCGCTCGCGCGGCCGGGCGGAAACATCACGGGTGTGACGTTCGTGTCGTCCGATCTCGCGGCCAAGCGACTGCAGCTCCTCAAGGAGATGTCGCCGGCGGTCGCCCGGATCGGCGTTCTGTGGAACCCCGATCACGTCGACCCGGAGTATCGCGAGACCCAGGCGGCCGGGCGGACGCTCGGCGTCGAGGTCCACTCGCTCGAAGTCAGGCAACCCGCGGACTTCGAGCGCGCATTCCGCACCGCCGCGACGGCACGCGTCGAAGCCATCGTGGTCGTGTCGTCGCGATTGATGTCGATCAACCGGCTGCTCATCGC
>DATFVT010000393.1:0-2466 GCA_035260105.1 Acidimicrobiia bacterium | reverse complement strand
TGGCTCGCGTTTCTTGGCCTGTGGGTCCTGCCCCGGCCGCGGGTCCACTGGACCGCGTTGCTCCCCGGTGCCATCGCCTTCGGCCTGGGTCTGCAGGCGATCCATCTCGTCAACGTGTACTTCATCTCGTACCGGATCTCGACCTCCTCCGAGACGTACGGTGCCCTGGGCGTGGCAGCCGCTCTCCTGCTGTCGCTCTTCCTCCTCGGTCGCCTGTTCGTGTTCGCCGTGATGCTCAACAGCACGCTGTGGGAGCGGAAAGCGAGCGCAGCGCAGAGCGACGAACAGCAATCACCCCTTCCGGGTGATGCGACCGGGGCAGGTGTGGAACACCCTGATCCTCGACCGCGGGCCGGCGAGGTGAGCGAGAGGTGACGAACCCGGAATGACCGACGCCACCGCCACCGCCCCGACTCCCCCGGCCCCCGCCGCCGCGCCACCGCGTCAGCCGCGCTGGCGCCGCTTCCTAGTCGGGTTCCTCGTGTTCCTGAGCGTGGTCTTCGTACCGCTCGCCGGCCTGTCCGTCTGGGTCCGCAACCTCGTCCTGGACACGGATCGGTACGTCGACACGGTCGCGCCCTTGGCCAGGGACGAGGCGATCACAGACCTGGTCGCCGACCGCCTGACGACACGACTGTTCCAGGAGGTCGATGTCGAGGCGGAGGCGAAGGACGCACTCCCGGAGCGGGCGCAGTTCCTCGCCGGTCCGATCAGCACCGGAGTCGAGACCTTCGTCCGTGAAGCCGCTACGCGCGTGCTGGCCAGCGAGCAGTTCGCGACGATCTGGGAGGACGCCAACCGACGCGCCCACGCGCTCGTCGTGGAGGCGCTCACGGGCGAGGGCAAGAACGTCGCAGTCGAGAACGGAAAGGTCGTCCTGAACCTCTCCGCCGTCATCGACGAGGTCGTGAAACGGCTCGATGAACGGGGCGTCACCGTCTTCGACAGCCTCGCCAAGGACCAGAAGAACCTAAAGGTCACCTTGTTCGACGCCGAGCAGCTCCAGCAGGCCCGCACCGCCGTGCATCTCCTCGACCGGGCGCGCGTCGTGCTCGTCGCACTCGTGTTCGTGTTCCTCGGCGTGGCCCTGATCCTCTCGGGCAACCGGCGGCGAAGCCTCATCCGGTGGGGTATCGGGATCGTCGTCGCGATGGGGATCGTGGCCGGGTTGCTCGCTCTCGGCCGAGCCATCTACCTGGGTCATGCGCAGAATCACGACGCGGCGGCGGCCGCGTTCGACATCATCGTGCGGAACCTCCGCAACGGCCTCCGGGTGATCGCCCTGCTCGGCGTCATCGTGGCGCTGGCCGCGTTCCTCTCCGGCCCTTCACGCGTCGCGGTCCGGATCCGTCAGGGCTCGCGCGATTTGATCGGTGGGCTCGGACGCAAGGCCGACGAGGCGGGATGGGACGCGGGCCCGGTCGGCGTCTGGGTCGGAGCACACAAGATGGCGCTTCGTGTCGCCGGCGTGGCCGTGGCGCTCCTGGTGCTCTTCTACCTGAACCAGCCGACGCCGCTCAGCCTGTTGGTGCTCGTGCTGCTCCTGCTCGTCTACCTTGCTGCGATCGAGTTCCTCGGGCGGCCGCGCTCGCCCTCGACTGTGAACGGGAACGCGAACGTGAACGCGGGCGCGGGCGCGAAACCCAGCGACGGGACTTCCTGACGTCGGTCGCGCCCTCAGAGATCGCCTCGAGCAGGTCGAGGCGCGAGGCCCGCCACGCGGGCAGCCATGCCGCCACGGCGGCGGCGATCACCGAGAACACGAGGAAGATCGCGATCTGGAGCGATGGCACGTCGAACTGGTCCAAGCCCTGCTCGCGCAACGCCGTCGTGAACGTCCAGCCCCAGAAGATGCCGAGACCCAGGCCGACGAGGCAGCCGATGACGGCAATGATGATCGACTCGCCCCGCACCATCCGCCGCACCTGCGTCCGAGACATCCCGACGATCCTGAGCAGCCCGAGCTCGCGCGTTCTCTCGTACACCGACAGGAGGAGCGTGTTGATGATGCCGAGCACGGCGATGATCTCCGACAGGACGAGCAGCGCCACGAGGCCGGCGACGAACTGGTCGACCGTCCCCTCTTGCATGTTCTGGAACTCGACGCGCGAGTCGATCTGGATGTTCGGGAAGTCCCGGCCGACGGCGCGCTCGATCTGCCGGCGAGCCTCGGCCCGCTCCCCCGGCCTCGCCTTCACGTAGACCAGGGTGTCCTGCTGCACGCCGCCGAAGTTCTGCTCCTCGGCCGCGATCGACATGACCCCCAGCGGCACCGGGTAGCCGCCGGTGAACTGCTTGCGGGCGTAGACGCCGGCGACGGGCACCTGGATCGGTCCCGTCTGCGGGTAGATGACCTGGAGCCGGTCGCCGGGACCGACGCCGTAGTGCTCGGCTTCGTCCTGGGAGAGCAGCATGCCGCCGGTCGTGAGCCCCTGCGCGCCACCGGATCGGATGTCGAGGTCGAGG
>DATFVT010000392.1:0-5537 GCA_035260105.1 Acidimicrobiia bacterium | reverse complement strand
GGTCGAGGCGCTGCGGGCCCAGAGCGACTTCGTCGTCTCCGGCATCGGCGACTGAGGGTCGTGCTCGTCGAGCAGTGTGCTCGACGCGATCCTCTTCGAGCGGGCGGGCGTGCCGGCCATCGCGATCGTCACCGAGCCCTTCCGGGCCACGGGCGAGGCGATGGCGTCGAGCTGGGGCATGGCGGGCTACCGCTTCCTCGACGTGCCGCATCCGATCGCCAATCTGGAGGAGAAGGAGCTCGACGCGCGCGCCGATCGGCTCGTCGAGCAGGTCCTGGCGCTCCTGCGCGCCTCGGATTGACGCGGCGCGCGCTAGCGCGCGTTGAGCGTGCGGCGCCGGGGCGCGCGCGGCCCGCTCAGCGGCGGAACCGCGCGTTCACCGACTTGCTGGCGCTCATGGTCACCGTGCACGTCGGCGCCGAGCCGCTGCAGGCCCCGCTCCAGCCCTGGAACATCCCGCCGCTCGCGGGCGTCGCGGTCAGCGTGACCGTCGCGCCCTGCGGATAGTCCTGGGAGCAAGCGACACCACAGCTGATGCCGGCCGGGCTCGACGTGACCGTACCGGTTCCGGGTCCGCTTCGCGTCACGGTCAACGTCGTCGCGATCGCGAAGCTCGCGGTCGTCGACTGATCGGACGTCAGACTGAGCGTACACGTGCTGCCCTGACCGGCGCAGGCGCCGCTCCACCCGCCGAAGATGGAACCCGCCGCAGCGTTCGCGAGCAGCGTGACGCCCGAGCCTGCGTCGTATATCGCCGAGCAGGTGGCGCCGCAGCTGATGCCGGCCGGGCTCGACGTCACCGTGCCGCTTCCCGCGCCCGCACTGGCCACGCTGAGCGTCGCAGTGCGATTGAACGTCGCGGTGACTGTTTGGTCCGTGCTCATCGTGACGGTGCACGGATTGGCGGCGCCGGTGCAGGCACCCGACCAGCCCGCGAAGGTCGAGCCCGGATCGGGCGTCGCGGTCAAGGTGACGACAGTGCCGGGCACGTAGAGCTCGCCGCAGTCCGACCCGCACGTGATCCCGGCGGGGCTCGAGCTGACGACACCAGTGCCCGCGCCCGACCTGGCGACGGCGAGGTTGTACCGAGGCGTGAAGCTTGCCGTCACCGTCTGGTCCGCGGTGATCGTGAAGCTACACGTCGTGCCCTGGCCCGCACAGGCGCCGGTCCAGCCGGCGAAGATCGAGCTTCCGGTCGGCGTGGCAGTGAGCGTGATCGGCGTGCCGCCGGTGAATGTCTTGGTGCAATCCGGCGGGCAGTTGATCCCGAGCGCCGGTGCTGCAACGCTGCCGGCGCCGCCGGGATTCGTGGCCTGAACCGCCACGGTGAGAGTCACCATCCGCGCGAACGTTGCCGTCACCGATCTGGTCGCACTCATCGTCAGCGTGCAGGGGTTGCTCTGTCCGCTGCAATCGCCGCCCCAGCCGCTGAAGATCGAGCCCGTGCCCGCGGTGGCCGTCAGCGTGACGGCGGTTCCGGTCACGAAGGTCGCGGAACAGGCCGTGCCGCAGGTGATTCCGGCGGGGCTCGAGACGACCACACCGCTGCCCGTCCCCCCGGCGGAGACGGTCAAGGTGACGGGGACGCTGAAGCTGGCCGTCACGGTCCGCGCGCCGTTCATCGTCACCGTGCACTGGCTAGCCTGCCCGCTGCAGGCGCCGCCCCATCCCGTGAACACCGAGCCGGCGTCGGGTGTGGCGGTCAGGGTCACCGACGTGCCGCTCGGATAGATCTCGGAGCAATCGGACCCACACGTGATACCGGCCGGGCTCGACGACACGCTGCCCGGTCCTTGTAACGTGACGAGCAGCGCGAAGCGATCGCTGCCCTGGGCCGTTCGGAACAGACCGTCGTGCTTGGGCCCGCCCATGAACTGGCCCCACTGGATCGGCCCGGACGGCGTGGGTCCCTGGAGGTCGAAGGCCCAGACCTTGTCGTAATAGCCCGAGACACCGTTCCAGAAGTCGCTCGCGACGACGATGTCGTTGCGGCCGTCGAGATCGATGTCGGCGATGGCCGGCACGGCGCCGGACCCGAGACCATCGAGGCGGATCGGGAACCCGGGGAGCAGCGTGCCGTTGGCGCGGAAGGCCAGCACATCGCCGACGTTGCCGCTGTTCTGGAGCGCCAGCACCACGATATCGGGCCGACCGTCGCCGTCGACGTCGCCCACGACGGGTCCGGCGTTCTTCAGCCACGTGTTGGGCCCGATCTGGACGGGCCAGCCCGGGAAGACCGACCCATCGCCCTTCCACACGTTCACGGCGGTATCGGTCTGCATGATGATCTCGGGGATGCCGTCGCCGTCGAGGTCGGCCAGCGCCGGCGCCGTGCCATATGCGACCGTGCCGGACGCGAGCATCGTGCGCTTCAAGGCCCCGTTGGCCGAGAAGACGTACACGCCGTCGCCCGAGCCCACGCGCCCGGCGACGACGATCTCCGGCCGCCCATCGCCATCCACATCGCCGATCACCGGGAACGTGTCGACGTGACCGTTGAACGAGACAGGGAATCCGCTCACCAGGGTGCCGTCGCGGTGGTAAGCGAGCAGCGAGACGCCGCCCGGCGACACCGAGCCGGACGCTGTCACGATCTCGGGGATGCCGTCGCCGTCGAGGTCGGCGATGGCGGGAGTGTGTCGCTCCTGCCCCCCGACGAACGTCGTCGCCGGCCAGCCCGGCAGGATCGTGCCGTCGGCGCGGTAGGCGTGAAGCCCCCAGTCTTCCTCCTCGAGGAAGATCTTGTCGGTGCCCGAGCCATCGACGTCGGCGAGTGACGGAGGTGTGGCGACGTAGTTCGCGCTGCTCCGCGGCCAGCCCGGCAGGGAGGCGCCGGACCCTGCGTGGGCGCCGAGGCCGCCCGGGAACCCGATGTGCCCCGAAAAGACCTCCAGGCCGGGCTCGGTCAGCGAGAGCTGTCCGAGAGCTGGATACGCCGGGCCGGCCGGATTGAGCGCCGGCCAGCCGGGCATCGGCGTTCCATCGAATCGCCACGCGTAGAGCGGGCCGTTGGCCAGGCTGGTCACCAGAATCTCGAGTCGCGGATCGGCGTCGATGTTGCCGACGAGGACGTGAATCGCCGGGCCCCCGTGGTACGAGCCGCTGCTCGCGTACGCCTGGACCGGGAAGCCCGGCTTGAGCTGCGAGGAGACCTGCACCTTCACGACGCTGCCGTCGGGATAGTTGAGGTCGAAGGACCCGCCGGCTTGGGGGATCCACACCGCCGTGTAGACGCCGTCGCCGGCGACTTGATCGGCGCCCGCGCCGTCATCGAGCAGGGTCAGCGCCTCGCCCGTCGGGCTCACCATCACGGTGACCGGCCCGGCCGGGTCGGAGCAGTTGATGTGGAGCGCCGAGAGCACGACCTGGGCGCCGACTCCGACGGTGAGCTGCGAGCCGGCCGGCCGTAGCCGGGACGACACGGGTGAGCCCGTGCACGTCAGGGCGCCCAGCGCGTTGAGCCGCCGTCCGGTGATCGTGTTGGCGAGCGACGGACGAGCCTCGCCACCGGCCAGGATCAGGTTCTTCACGGCTCGCCAGTCCAGAGTCGGGGTCTGAGCCTTCAGCAGTGCCGCGACGCCGGTGACGTGGGGCGTCGCCATCGACGTGCCGCTGAACGACTGGAATGTGGCTCCGATCGTCGTGCTGAGAATGTTGACGCCGGGTGCTCCCACGTGCACCGTGCCGCGTCCATAGTTGGAGAAGCCGGCGAGGCCGTCACGATCGTCCGTCGCGGCCACGCACACGATGTTGGACAGCTCGTAGGAGCACGGGTAGGTGCGCAGGCCGTCGTTGTTCGATCCGGAGTTGCCCGCGGCGGCGATGAACAGGATGCCTCGCTGCTGGTGTGCGGCGATGGCGTCGGCCAGCGCCTGCGAGAACAGCCCGCCGCCCCACGAATTGTTCGAGGCGACGATGTTGACGCCGCGGTCCTTGAGGCCCGCGAGGTAGTCCAGGCACGCGACGGCGCCGGCGGTATCGCCGGTGCCGCTCGCGTCGAGGAACTTGCACCCGACGATCTTGACGTTCCAGGCGACGCCCGTGACGCCGTAGAGATTGTTGCCGACGGCGCCGATAGTCCCGGCGACGTGCGTGCCGTGGTTGTTGTCGTCCATTGGATTGCCGCTACCCGTCAGCACATTGATGCCGTGGCAGTCGTCGGCGTAGCCGTTGCCGTCGTTGTCGACGCCATCGGTGTCGCAGTCGCCCGGGTTCTGCCAGATGTTGGCCGCGAGGTCCGGATGGGTGTAGTCCATGCCCGTGTCGAGGACGCCGACGACGACGCTGTCGCTGCCGACGGTGGCGTCCCAGGCGCCCAGCGCGCCGATGTCGGCTCCGGGAGTGCCGCCGGTCTGTCCGGTGTTGGCCAGGGACCACTGGCTCCCGAAGCTCGGATCGTTGGGGGCGGCGAAGGCCTCGATGCGGTAGTTCGGCTCGGCGTAGAGCACGTCCGGGTGGCGGCGAAACGTCCGGAGCGCCTGCTGCAAGGTCACGCCGGGGGCCAGCTTCAGGTGATAGAGATGCTCGACGGCCCGGAAGCGGCGGCTCGATTGCAGCGCGACCGCGCTGAGCACGCGAGCCGCGGCGGCCTGTGACACGCGCGGCTTGAGGCGCACGAGCAGCTCGTCCGGCACGTGGCGCAATGGATCCGGCGCAGGCAATGGCCCACTCTCGAACCGCGTCACGGTGTTTCGTCCTTCGACGATCACTCCCGGCTGCGCCGCAGCTGCGGCGGCAAGGAGTGCCCCGATCAGTCCGATGGCGAGAACGAAGACGTCACGAAGAGCGCGCTGGCCAGTCATCCGGACCTCCGTCGCTGACGCATCGGTCGAGGGCCCGGTAGACGGCGAGCAATCGACGTGCCGGATCGATTCGAGCCGAGAAGCATGGAAAGCGCGTGCTTTTCGTCGGCGAGCGCCGAAGCATTGCGCCGCCTCATGACAGGCGTGACCACAGATCACGACAGATCGTCACGGCAGTCCGTGGAACAGGCAGGCGCGATCCGAGCTCACTTGATCCCGGCGGGAGTCGGCGACTAGGCTATGCTCACCGTCGTCGCCCGAGTCGAACCGCCAGAGGAGAAAGCACTTGCCCAGGGTCGATATCCCCGTGCCCGGCATCCCGCAGCCGCTGGCGAGCTACACGCCGGCGACGCGCGCGGGCGATCTCGTGTTTGCGGCCGGCCACCTCGCCAGCGACTTCAGGCAGGGCGTGGCGCCCGAGGCGCGCGTCGACCCGGCGTTTCCCTACTACGGCTCGGCCATCAAGAAGCAGACGCGCCACGTGCTGGAGAATCTGAAGAAGACGTTCGAGGCCGCCGGCACCTCGCTGAGCTACGTCGTGAAGGCGCAGGTGTTCCTCACCGACCTCGCGTACTTCAACGGGTTCGACGAGGTCTGGCGCGAGTACTTTCCCACGCCGCCGCCGCGCACGACGATCGGCACCAGCGGCCTCCTGGTCCCCGGCTGTCTCGTCGAGGTCGACCTGACCGCCGCGATGCCGAGCGCGGCCCCGCGCGTCGTGCAGTCGAGCGGCCC
>DATFVT010000391.1:0-2079 GCA_035260105.1 Acidimicrobiia bacterium | reverse complement strand
CGAGGTCGTCGGGCCCGATCGGCTCACGAGTCGCGGGGTGCAGCGGCGGCTGCAGCGGCTCCGGCATGACCGGCAGCACGTTGAACCACGCGCTCGGAATCTCCTTCTCCGGCAGGACGATTCGCGTCATCGTTCCCTCCTGGGTCGCACCGAATGCCGGCTCATCGCCTGCACGAGCGCGGTCGGGTCCTGGCTGCGCACGAGCGCCTCGCCGACGAGCACCGCGTCGTACCCGGCGTCGGCCATGTGCCGCGCGTCGTCCGGTGAGCGGATCGCGCTCTCGGCGACGGCGACGACGTCGTGAGGGAGTCGGTCGACGAGTCGCTCGCCCAGGCCGAGATCCTCGTCGAAAGTGCCGAGGTCGCGGGCGTTGACGCCCACGACGGCGGCGCCGGCGGCGAGAGCGCGATCCAGCTCGGCGTCGTCGTGCGCCTCGACCAACGCGACCAGGCCGATGTCCTCGGCCAGCTGCCGCAGCCCGGCGAGCAGTCCGTCGTCGGGCAGCGCGGCCACGATGAGGAGCACCGCGTCGGCGCCGATCACCCGCGACTCGTAGACCTGCGTCTCGTCGATCATGAAGTCCTTGCGGAGCGCGGGGAGCTCGACCGCGGCACGCGCCGCCTGCAGGTCCCCGACCGACCCGCCGAAGAACGGCATGTCCGTCAGCACGGACAGCGCGGCGGCGCCGCCGGTCTCGTACGACTTGGCGACGACGGCGGGATCGAGGTCGGGTGCCAGCTCACCTTTCGACGGGGACCGGCGCTTGATCTCGGCGACGACGGCCAGGCGGCCATCCGGGCGTCGCAGCGCGCCGGCGAAGTCGCGCGCCGGCGGCGCCTCGAGGGCGGCGCGCCGCAGGGTGTCGCGCGCCTCGGACTCCTGGAGCAGCGCGAGCTCGGCGCGCTTGGCGGCGAGGATCTCGTCGAGCACGCTCATGCGCCTCGGAGTGTACGGCGGCTTAGGATGCCGACCCATGGCGATCTCGTTCCCGGACGGTTTTCTGTGGGGCACGGCGACGGCGGCGCACCAGGTCGAGGGCGGCAACTGGAACAACGACTGGTGGGCTTGGGAGCACACGCCGGGGTCCGGCTGCGCCGAGCCGTCCGGTGACGCGTGTGACCACTTCTGGCGCTACCCGCAGGACATCGCGCTGCTCGCCGAGCTCGGCTTCGGTGCATACCGCTTCTCCATCGAGTGGTCGCGCATCGAGCCCGAGGACGGCGAGCTCTCGCAGAACGCGCTCGACCACTACCGGCGCATGATCGACGCCTGCCGCGACCATGACGTCGTACCGGTCGTGACCTACCACCACTTCACGACGCCGCGCTGGGCCGCCGCCGATGGTGGCTGGGAGAAGCCGGTGACCGCCGACCACTTCGCACGCTTCTGCGACCAGGCGGCCGGCGCGCTGGGTGACGGCGTCGGTATGCATTGCACCTTGAACGAGCCCAACGTCGTCGCGCTGATGGGCTTCTACCTGGGGGTGTTCCCACCGGGGAAGAGAGACGAAGGCGCCCTGCGTACCTCGACCGACAACCTGATCCGTGCGCACCGGCTCGCCTACGACGCGATCAAGGCCGGCCCCGGCGACGCGCCGGTCGGGATGACGTTGTCGATGCACGAGTTCGCGGCCGAGCCCGGCGGGGAGAGGCAGATGGCGCGGGCGCGCGACCGGATGGAGGACGTCTGGCTCGACGCCGCCCGCGGCGACGATTACGTCGGCGTGCAGACCTACACCCGCTTGCGGTTCGGACCCGACGGCCTGCTCGGTCCGGCCGAGGGCGTCCCCGCGCTGCAGATGGGATACGAGCTCTGGCCCCAGGCCCTCGAGACGACGATCCGGCGCGCCGCGGACGTGGCCGGCACACCGGTCTACGTGACCGAGAACGGGATCGGCACCGCCGACGACGACCAGCGGGTGCAGTACGTCGGCGAGGCGCTGCGCCGCGTCGGCCGCTGCCTCGACGACGGCCTCGACGTTCGCGGCTACTTCTACTGGTCCCTGCTCGACAACTTCGAGTGGTCGCTCGGCTACCGCCCGACGTTCGGCATCGTCGGCGTCGACCGCGCGACCCAGGC
>DATFVT010000390.1:0-3357 GCA_035260105.1 Acidimicrobiia bacterium | reverse complement strand
CCGGGGCGAATGGTGACCGGGTCACCCTTGCGAACGCTCTTGGTGACGACATCCTCGAGTGCATCGAGCACTGCCGCCGCCGTGCGCTTCTCCACGCCTGCCGCATCCGCGACCGCGCGTTCCAGCTCGGTCTTCGTCATCGTGCTGCTCTCCTTGGGACTCGACGCCGGAGACCTTCTCTTCTACCACCCTGAGGGCACGAAATATGCGATACCCAGCCCGTTTCTCGGCGTGCGGGGACCACGACGGAAGGCGCGCGCGTCAGCGCTCGTACGTTCCCATCAGCGTCGCGGTGGCTCGGACGTGTCCTTCGATGGCCGCGAGAAGCTCCTCGATCGTCGACCCGGGTGCGAGATCGATCGACGCGTCCACGGCGCGCAGCGTGAACTCGTAGTGGTGTGTGCCGTGTCCCGGCGGTGGGCACGGGCCGCGGTACTCGTCGCTGCCGAATCCGTTTCGACCGTGCGCGACGCGCGCAACGTCTTCCGCTCCGAGGCGGCCGCTCGACGCGTCGATCCCCCATGCGACCCAGTGGGTGAAGGTGCCGCCGGGCGCATCGGAGTCCTCGCACGTCAACGCTAGCTCGACGACACCGCTCGGCACGCCGCTCCAATACAGCTCGGGCGGCGCGTCGGAACCGTCGCAGGTGTGCCCGCGCGGAATTGGGTCGCCTTCTTCGAAGTCCGGGCTCGTGAGGTCCATCGACGACACGATACGGGTGTTGCCGGCGTTCGCCCGACTTCGCCCCCTCAGACGGCTCCGGCCAGCGCGCGAGCCTCCCGCGCGACACGCCGGGCCTCCTGGAGCGGAACCGGCGTGCGGGCGGCCTCCGTCGACGCCGCCAGGACCATCTCCGCCGCCGTCTCGGCGGTCGTCCGCCACGCGGCGTGCGCCACCACGGGCCGGGCACCCGTCCTCGTGCACACCCAGAACCCGACGCACCGATCCCGCACGAGCACCGGCGCCCGTGCACCCCGCTCCTGCAATGGCGGCGGAGGACCCGAGGCCGCCAGCGGACGCTGCGTGACTCCTACCGTCGCGACGCCGGCGACCGCACCGAGATGGACGGCGAGCCCACTCCGCCGGGGATGGTCGACACCGGTGGCGTCGACGAGCAGGACGTCGGGGAGCCGCCCGAGCCGGTCGACGGCCGTCGCCAGCACCGGGCCCTCGCGCAGCGCGAGCAAGCCCGGCGCGTACGCCGCCGGCACCCGTTCGGCCGCGACCGCCTGCGCGACGACGTCGTCGGCGCGACGCGGTTGCCCGTCGGCGTGAACGCCGCGGAGATGACAGTCGACGCGGCGAGCGCGCCCGTCTGCGGCGGCATCCGCGCGCCACGCGACGGCAGCTGCCCACGCCCGATCGCCCGTGTGGCCCGGCCCCGCTTCACCCCGGGCGAACGCCACGAAGCACCCGCCGACGACGGGGCGATCCGGCGGCGACCACGGGTCCGCGCCCAGCAGATCCTCGGCGTCGCGGCCCAGCGTCACCTGGAACGCCGCGAGCTCCTCGGCACTCGACGGCCACGGCGAGCTGCCTCGCACGACGCCATGATGACGCCGGCTCGCCGAGGCCCGGACCGGGCCCGAGATTCCGGCTAGGTTCCCACGCCGAGTGGCAGGTCGGCGTCGGGTCGTGGGGCCACCCGACGCGGGAAGGCGGGAGGCTCCGGTCCTGCCCGCATGGCCTCCCGCCTTCCACTTCTCCGAGAGAACGCCCATGCGGGCACCTCGGAGATCCAGTGGATCGTCCGCCCTGCGCCCCGGCCGATCCATGACGCACAACACGGTTCTCGGGTGACGTCGGGCACGACTCGAGCGCCGTGAGCCCGCGGCGGGCCGGTGCAGCTCCGGCGGGCCGGGCCCTGATCGGGCGATGTCAGCCTGTGGGCGCCGCCTCGGCGCGGCCCATGTCGGCGGGCGCCTGCTCGCGCGGTCCGCTGCGGGCGCGGAAGAGGGCGACGACGACCATGCCGAGCCCGTACACCGTGGCGGCGAGCAGCACGACGACGTTGAGCACCGGGATGATGCCCGCGACCGTCAGGATCGCCCAGCCGATCAGGTAGGCGAGGAACCGGTTCCCGGGCGGGCGGAGGATGACTCGTCCGAGGAAGTACGCGGACGCGACATAGCCGAGCGTGTACAAGAAGGCGAGCGTCAGCAGGACGATGGCGCCGAGTGGCAGGCCGATCACCGTGGCGAGCAGGACGAGCCCGACGATCGGGACTCCGATGGCGGCGGCGAAGCCGAGCCCGATCGACGCGCCGATCGCGGTGCGGCCGGCGTCCGCGAACGCATCGGCGGCGCGGGGCGCGACGAGGAGAAGCAGCACGCCGAACACCAGCGTCGACACTCCGATCGCCAGCCAGAGCAAGACGACCGCGACGACACCCACCTGACCGAGCGCGAAGCGCCGGCCGACGGACTTCACGTCGCCGTTGACCGTCGCGCCCGCGGAGATCCGCGCCGAGTCGCGGGACGTGACGTCTCCGCCGACCCGGGCACCGCCGGTCACGGTGACCCGACCGTTGAACGCGGTGACGTCGTCCTTCACGGATCCGCGCACGAGCACGTCGCCGTTCACGGCGAAGACGGAGCCGTCGACCCGGCCGTTGATGCGGGCGTCACCATTGATGATGACGACGTCGCCGACGCGCTCGTCCGGCGCGACGACCACGTGTCCCGTGACTACCACCTGCGTGTCGTCCCGATCCCTGGGTTGGGTTCCGGCGGGAGTCGCGCCGGCCGGCGCAGCGGCGGCGACGCACGACGCCGCGATCACGGCGCCGAGGAAGAGCACTCGCAGGCGGCGGTGCGTCACGCCGCGCCCTGACTAGGCACTCGACGGCTCATGACTACGGCGCACGACGCCAACTGTGCCATGCGCGACGGGGACAACGGCCCTGACGCGTCGAGCAAAACGGCCCTACCGGCGCGACCTGCTCCCTGTCACCGTCTCATGGGCAATACGGGTGATTGGGAGGAAGACGGCGTCGCCTGCGGCGAGGCCACGTGCGGCCCCGATCCTGGACGCGCCCGCCGCGCGGCAGGCTGACCTCGGCAGGGGTCCGGGACCGGGTCACCGAGCAGGCGACGCCCGCCGCCCAGCGCGCACGTCACGGCTGCGGCCGTGGCGTGCGGCTGAGCTCAGGCGGCCCGCCGAGCTGCCAGGAGTTGCAGGCTCGGCTGCTCGGGGTCGACGGCGGGGATCTCGACAGCCTCGCCGTCCTCGAGCAGCGAGATGTTCGACCACACCCGCAGCCGGGAGGGCGGCTCCGCGGGACCGGTGGCGATCCCGAGGACCCCGTGCGACTCGCTGACCAGCACCAACGGCGCGGTCTCGATCAACGAGACGTCG
>DATFVT010000389.1:0-4249 GCA_035260105.1 Acidimicrobiia bacterium | reverse complement strand
CCCGGATCGGATGGTCGAGGTGATCGCGACGCGCGATGCGATCGCCGGCGTCGCGCAGCGTCACGCCCCGTCGAAGCGCTACTGGGCCGTGGTCGGCAACGGCGCCAACCGGATCGCGGCGTCCGAGCTCCGCATCAAGCTGTCTGAGCTCTGTTACAAGTCGATCGCGTGCGACTTCACCGAGGACAAGAAGCACATCGACCTGTCGTCGGAGCCGCTGATCCTCGTGTGCGCGTCGGGCCTGGAGGGATCCAACGCCGACGACGTGGCCAAGGAGGTCGGCATCTACCGGGCGCACCGGGCGACGCCGATCGTCATCGCGACCGAGGGTGACACGCGCTTCTCGGGTGCGGTCGAAACGATCACGGTCCCGGCCGTCCACGCCCCCCTCGGCTTCGTGCTCTCGACCGTCGCCGGCCACCTCTTCGGCTACGAGGCGGCGCTGGCCATCGACGCGCAGGCGGTGCCGCTGCGCGAGGCCCGGGCCGCGATCGAGGCGGCCGTCTCCGGCGGCGACGGCGACGACGTGCTCGACCGGCTCGCGACCGGAGTGACCGCGCCCGCGGCCGGGTTCTTCGACGGGCTCCGCACCGGCGCCTACGACGGCCACCTCGACGCCAGCAGCGCGGTGCGGATCGCCTCGGTCCTGCGCTTCGCCACCGGGGTGGCGCCGCTCGACGCGTACCAGGTGGAGCTGGGCAAGGTCGGCACGCCGGGCACGGTGGTCGACGACCTCACCGCCGCGCTCACGCAGGGCATCGACGAGCTCACCCGTCCCGTCGACGCCATCAAGCACCAGGCGAAGACGGTCACCGTCGGGATCTCGCGCTCCGACGAGACGCTGCTCGAGGCGCCGCTCGTGCGGGAGGTCCTCGCCACCGGTGTGGCGCGCGACAGCCTGAGCTACCGCGCGCTGCGCACGCTCGTCGACCTCGACCCCGCCGTCGAACAGGTCACGGGCTTCACGCGCTACCGCATCGAGGGCGACGTCGACGGCGACTCCGCCACGCTCCACGTCGTCGACCGGGGCGGTGTCGCCGCCGGGCTCCCGTCACGCACCGACACGGACCCGCGCCTGATCGGGACGAAGCACCGGGTGGCGTACGAACGAGAGGTCACGGTCGCGAAGGGCCGTCGCGACGGCCGCACCCTGATCATCGTCCCCGAGCTGAAGGGCACGCAGACGACGGGCCTGTCGCTGCTCCACGTCGCGTTCCGACCCCGCCTCGCGCCCGACGTCGCCCGGGGCGTCCTGCAGGGGTATCGGGGCCGCTACGCCGCCCTCAAGGACGCGGTGACCGAGACGGAGCCGACCTTCGACGACACCCGCCTCGCCGACGTCGACGTCGTCGACCTGCTCACCGAGCCCGTCTACGTGCTCGCCGAGCGGTGGCGCACGCGAGCGTGAACATCGTCGGGATCGGCACCGACCTCGTGGAGATCGACCGCTTCCGGCTCGCGATGCAACGCCGCGCCCGGCTGCCCGAGCGCCTGTTCAGCGACGACGAGCGCGCCTACGCGTTCCGTCACCAGGACCCCGCGCCCCGGCTCGCGGCCCGGTTCGGCGCCAAGGAAGCCGTGATGAAGGCGATGGGGGTCGGGCTCGGCGCGTTCAAGCTGCGCGACGTCGAGGTGGTCCGGCGGCGCGGCGGCGCGCCCGTCGTCGCCCTGCACGGGAAGGCGGCGGTCCTCGCCGACGAGCGCGGCGTCGCGGCCTGGCACCTCTCGCTCACGCACACCGACTCGATGGCGATGGCGGTGGCCATCGCGGTCGGCTGACCGCGGAGCCCCGGAAGCATGCGTCCCGTGCTCACGCCCACCGAGATGGGGGACGCCGACCGGCGCACGATCGCGGCCGGCACCCCTGTCGACGTGCTCATGGAACGAGCCGGACGGGCTGTGGCGTGGACGGTTCGGCGCGAGATGGGCGGCACCTACGGACGGCGCGCCGTCGTCGTGTGCGGCAAGGGCAACAACGGCGGAGACGGCCACGTCGCCGCCCGCGCCCTGCGCGAGTGGGGTGTGCGCGTCGACGTGTTCATGCTCGACGGCGGCGTCGACCGGCAGCTGTGCGAGCGCGCCCTGCTGCGGGCCGATGCCTTCGTCGACGCCATGTTCGGCACCGGGTTCCGCGGCTCGCTGGAAGGGGACGCGGCGTGGGTCGCCGGCGCGGTCGACACCGTGCTCGGCCCCTGCGTCGCCGTCGACATCCCGTCGGGCGTGAACGGCGCGACCGGCGTCGTCGAGGGCGCGGCCGTTCACGCCTCGCACACGGTCACGTTCTCGGCGCTCAAGCCGGGGCTCGTGTTCCAGCCCGGCGCCGGGCTCGCCGGCGAGGTGGGGGTCGCCGACATCGGGATCGACCTCGGCGACCCGCAGGTGTTCGTTCCCCAGCCCCTCGACCTCGCACTCGCGCTGCCCGACCGCGCGCCCGACGCGCACAAGTGGCAGAGCGGCGCGCTCGTCGTCGGCGGCTCCGGCGGCATGACGGGCGCCCCGTCGTTCGTCAGCCACGCGGCCACGCGCGCCGGCGCCGGCATCGTGTGGTGCGGCGTCCCGGGCGACGAGGCCGCGGCCCGCGCGTCGGGAACCGAGGTGATCACGAAGGCGCTGCCGGCCACGCCCGACGGCGCGCTGGACGAGCCCGCCGCCGCCGAGGTGCTGAAGGCGGCCGACCGCTTCCGCGTCCTCGTGGTCGGCCCCGGCTTGGGCCGCGACGACCGCACCGCCGCCGCCGTCCGCCGCATCGTGGCAGAGGCGCCCGTCCCGCTCGTGCTCGACGCCGACGGTCTCAACGCCCTCGCCGGCGACGTCGGGCCGCTGCGCGCCCGGCGCGCCCCGGCCGTCCTCACGCCGCACGCCGGCGAGTACGTGCACCTCGCGGGCGAGAAGGTCGGCGACGACCGGCTGGCCGGCGCCCGCCGCCTCGCCGAACGGGCCCACGCCGTCGTCCTGCTCAAGGGCCCGGGCGAGGTGATCGCCGACGGCGACTCGGCGGCGGGACGCGCCGCGATCAACATCACCGGCGGGCCGTGGCTGGCGACCGCCGGCACCGGCGACGTGCTCTCGGGGATCATCGGCGGCTTCCTCGCCCGGGGCGCCGAGCCGTTCTGGGCCACTGCCGCGGGGGCCTACATCCACGGGCGGGCCGCCGACGCCGCCGGGCATACTGGCCTGGTCGCCGGCGACCTGATCACCGCGCTCCCGGCGGCCATCCGCTCGCTGGAGAGCCTCGAGGGCCCGGAAGGGATGGAGGACTAGATGCCCGACACGACGCCCGTGCGCGACGTGATGACCCGCGACGTCGTGACCCTGCGCCCCGACCAGCCGGTGCAGGAGGCCGCCGACGTGCTCGCCGGCAAGCACATCGGCTCCGCCCCCGTCGTCGACGCCGACGGGAAGCTCGTCGGCCTCCTGCGGGACGAGGACCTCATCGTGTCGGAGGCCCGCCTCCACGTGCCCACCGTCATCTCGTTCCTCGGCGCCGACCTGGTGCTGCCCTCCTCGCTGCACCGCTTCGAGCACGAGCTGAAGAAGGCGGCCGGCGCCACCGTCGGCGACGTGATGATCACCGACTTCCACGTCGCCAAGCCGGACGACACCCTCGACGGGGTGGCCGCAGAGATGCACGACCGGGACGTCACCCACGTCCCCGTCGTCGACGGGGGCGAGCTCGTCGGCATCGTCGCCCGCGGCGACCTCGTCCGGTTCCTGTCCCGCACCAGCTGATGGGCGACGACCGTCGGTATCGCCCCGTCCGGGCGGAGATCGACCTCGACGCGATCCGCGCCAACGTGCGCACGCTCGCCGGCGTGGCGGCGCCGGCCGCGCTCATGGCGGTCGTGAAGGCCGACGGGTACGGGCACGGTGCCGTCCCCGTCGCGCGCGCCGCGCTCGACGCCGGCGCCCAGTGGCTCGGCGTCGCGCTCGTCGAGGAGGGCGCCGAGCTCCGCGCCGCCGGCATCGACGCGCCCGTCCTCCTTCTCTCCGAGCCGCCCCCGCCGGCGGCGCCGGCGGTCGTCGCGCTCGGGCTCACGTCCGTCGCGTACACCCGGCCCGGCATCGACGCGCTGGCGAAGGCGGTCGCAGACTCGGGGGCCGACCCTCTGCCGGTCCACCTCAAGGTCGACACGGGGATGCACCGCGTCGGCTGTGACCTCGCCGACGCCGGCGCGCTCGCCGAGACGATCGCGGCGCGCGACGAGCTGCGCCTCGAAGGCATCCTCACCCACTTCGCCGTCGCCGACGA
>DATFVT010000388.1:0-2280 GCA_035260105.1 Acidimicrobiia bacterium | reverse complement strand
CGGCGTTCCAGCTCTCGATCGGGTCGTCCCAGGTCACGACGCGGCTTCGTTCGTCAAAGGTTGTCATTGCGATGTCCTCCGTGTCCGTCGGCGGGGGGTCTTGCGCAGGCTCTCGACGTGCTCGAGCAAGGACGCGCCGGCACGGCGCTTGTAGACGGGGTCGCCGAACAAGCGGGTCTGCATCAGCGAGCCCTCGAGCGTCGAGGTCACCAGGGTGGCGAGCTCGTACGGGTCGACGTCGGGGTCGATCTCGTCGCGGGCCTTGGCTTCCTTCACGATCGAGCCGATCAGCCGGTGCCACGAGTCCATGGCCGCGCGTGCCCGCGCCGCCAGGGCCGGGTTCGTGTCGTCGGCCTCGATGGCGGTGTTCATGATGGGGCAGCCGCCCTTCACCAGCGGGTGCCCGGACCAGTCGACGAAGATCTCGATGAGGGCGACCAGGCGGTCGAGCCCCGCCTTGCCGTCCTGCACGGCGGCGTACCCCTCGACGATGAGATCGATCGCGTAGTCGAACGCCTCGACCGCGAGCTCTTCCTTGCTCCCGAAGTGGTTGTAGATGCCGCCCTTCTCGACGCCGGTGGCCTCCACGAGCTCGCTCATCGAGGCGCCGGCGTACCCGCGCTGGTTGAAGACGGGGGCCGCCCGCTCGAGGATGAGGCGGCGGGTGGCCTCGCCCTTGCGGATCCGGGTCGTCGTGGTCATCCCGTCCCTCTCGAAAAACCGACCGTTCGGTCTCAAAGTATGAGGGCGTGCGACGCCCTATGCAACGTGACGTGGGACACCGCGAAGGGGAGCGTCCGCCCTTCGGTACCGTCCGGAGCATGTGCGGACGGTTCGTGCAGGCGTCGTCGCCGGAGCTGCTCGTCGAACGGTTCGGCGTCGACGAGCCGGCGACACCGGTGCACGAGCCGAGCTACAACGTGGCGCCCCGGGCGAGCGTGTACGCGGTGCGGGACCGGGCCGAGGAACAGGGGCGCCGGCGCTATCTCTCCGAGCTGCGTTGGGGGCTGATCCCGTCGTGGGCGAAGGACCCCAAGGTCGGCGACCGCATGATCAACGCCCGGGCCGAGTCGCTCGCCGACAAGCCGGCGTACGAGCGCGCCTTCCGGCGGCACCGCTGCCTCGTGCCGGCGGAGGGCTTCTACGAGTGGCAGCGCCGGGGTGGGCGCAAGCAGCCGATGTTCATCCACCGTCGTGACGGTGAGCCGATGGCGTTCGCCGGCTTGTGGGCGGCGTGGCGGCCCGACGACGCGACCGACGACTGGGTGCGTTCCTGCACCATCGTGACCACGGGTGCCAACGGCACCGTCGCGCCGCTCCACGACCGGATGCCGGTCGTGCTCGAGGAGCGCGATTGGGATCGCTGGCTCGACCCCGACGCCCCGGAGCTCGACGCGCTCGCGCGCCTGCTGCGGCCGGCGCCGGACGATCTTCTCGTCGCGTACCCGGTCGGGACCGCGGTCAACAGTGCCGACAACGACGGTCCGCACCTCGTGGATCGCGTCGAGCCGGAACCGTCGCTCGGGCTATAGCGTCCACGCATGGATCAGGGCGCCTACATCTCGGCATTGCGGTGGAACGGAGAGGCGGCTGCGAACGCCGCCCGCAAGACGCCGATGGAGACGATGGTGCCGTCGTGCCCGGAGTGGAGCTTCCGTGACCTCGCGCGCCATCTCGGGTCGCACCACCGGTGGGTCGCGGGGAACCTCGACCAGCCACCCGACGGCCCCGCGTTCAAACACCGCGAGGAGCCGCCGTCCGACGACGCGATTCCCGACTGGCTGGCGGACGGCGCCGAGAAGCTCGCGAGCAAGCTCGAGGCGACCGATCCCACCAAGCCGTGCTGGACGTGGGTCCCGTACGACCACACCGTCGGCTTCTGGTCCCGACGCACGACCCAGGAGACGGCGATGCATCGCTGGGACGCCCAGAACACGGGGGGCGCCGCCGACGGGTTCGAGACCGAGCTCGCGGCCGACGGCGTCGACGAGTACCTGGGGATCCTGGGCGCGTTCCGCGGCCGCCGCTTCCCGGAAGCCGGGTCCATCCACCTGCACACGACCGACACGCCGGGGGAGTGGCTCGTCCTTCTCGACGCCGAGGGAGTGCAGCTGACGCGCGAGCACGCCAAGGGCGACGTCGCGGTGCGCGGCCCGGCGTCCGAGGTGCTGCTCGTCCTCATGGGCCGGAAGACCATGGACGCCGTCGAGGTGTTCGGCGAAGCACCGCTCTTCGAGCGGTTCCGCAAGCACGCCAGCTTCGGCTGACTGGTCGCCGTCG
>DATFVT010000387.1:0-2682 GCA_035260105.1 Acidimicrobiia bacterium | reverse complement strand
GCCGACCCCCGGACGACCGAGCCGGCACGCTCGATCATCCTCGGAAACGACGTCGGCAACGTCGCCGTCAAGAAGGTCCCGCTGTTGCTGGCCTCCGGGACGCTCGACGACCGAGTCGTGATCGACAGGACCCGCGACCTCTTCGACCGGCTGTGCGCCAACGGGCAGGTCACCGAGTTCGTGGTCGTCGACGGTGCGGACCACGGCAGCGTCATACCGCTCACGTCGGCGCAGGTGACGGACTTTCTCGAGGATCGCTTCGCGCGCCGGGAACCCGTCGACTCGTGCCCCTCCGGGCGCTGACGGGCCGCTACTGGTCGGCCCAGTACAGGGCCTCCCCGGCCATGGCCCACTCCCGCTCGGGGTCGGCCCGGTAGAGCGGGTTCATCGCGAAGACGGTCGCCCGGGCGGCGCCCTGGCTGATGGTCCCGTGGGCGATCACGGCTGAGCCGGGCGCCGAGGCCGACTGCTGGTCGAGCAGCCAGAACCCGCTGGCCACGATGCCGGCCGGGTCGGTCGGGAACCGGCCGTCGACGGCCATGGCCGCGGGCACCGCCGTGAACCACGTCGGTGGGTCCATGATCGCGGTGTCCCGCGCCGGCGCGGACCCGGTCACCGTGCTCGCGGCGCCGCCCGTGTTCTCCCAGTTCACGATGGCGCTGCGGCCGTTCCCCGACCGGGTCGCCGCAGTGAGCCCGCTCGTCAGCGAACCGCTGGTCAGGAACGCCGCACCGTTCGCGCCGGCGCCGACGTACCCTCCGCCCGAGGCGAAGAACCCGGTCAGCCGGGTCCGCGCGACCGGATTGTTGGCGTTCGGCCAGCCACCGGTGTTCCACACGACGTCGTAGTTGGGCAGCGGGTCCTCGGCGGCGGAGTTCAGCGCGGCGACCGACATGAAGTCCGGAGTGAAGCCGAGGTTCTGCAGCGACCAGAGGTCCTGGTTCGGCGCGCCGGTGAGCACCAGGATGTCGGGACTGCCGTCGACCGGCTCGGTGGCCGGTGCCGGGCCGGTGAGCCTGCGGAACCAGACGTCGTTGGCCCGCCCGACCGACGCCAACCGGACCTTGGTCGCGGCGTCCGCTCCGAACACGGCACTGCCGGCCGGGAGGGTCGCGCCGCTGGCCGACGTGGCCGGGGCCGTGGCCAGGCCGGCGGCGAGCCCGTCACCGGCGAGCTGGTTGAGCGTGCGGACCGCGCTCGGCGAGTCGATGACCAGCGCGTACGCGGTCGCCGTACCCGGCTCGACGCCGCCGCGGATGTGGCTGGCGCCGAGGACGCGGTTGGTGTTGGGGGTGAACGCGGCCTCGCGAGGCACGCGCACGATGTCGGCGCCCCACAGGTAGCCGTGGCTCCACGCGCCGGGCGGTGCGTACAGCCGCTCGATGTCGGCGGAGATGTCGGCGCCGATGCCGAGTGCGGTGTCGGCCAGGCCACGGTGCGCCTGGGTCATGAACACGACGTAGGAACCCCGGTCGTAGGTGACGCCGTCGAAGGTGTAGGGCTGCTTCAGCTCGTGCACCACGATGCCGTTGGCGACCAGCCAGTCGACCAGCCGGTTCGCCTCGGCGTCGCTGCGCTGGTGGGCCCCGAACGGCACGATGTACGCCGTCGGGAACTCCTCCATCCAGTTGTTGTCGACGTCGAACGGGGGGTCGCAGCACGGCGGCCGCGGCGCGTTCGTGACACCGCGCAGGTAGCGCACGAGCTCGTCGTCCAGCATCCCGGTGCGGTTGGTGATGTCGAACTGGAGCGACGACCAGACCACGGTCTCCTGGGCCACGCGCGCGCCGAGGCGGCCGACCGCCGCCGGTGTCGTGTCGGGCAGCGCGCAGTCATCGTTGGTCTCGTTGCACATCTCCACGGTCGACCCGTTGAGGCCGACGTGCTGTGCGTACATCGGGGTGTAGAAGGGCCCCCAGTCGTCCCAGCCCTCGGCCTCTGCCGGGCCGGGCGGCTGGCCGTTGTCACAGACCCCGTTGTCCGGCGGTTCCGCATCGGAGCACCACTGGTTCACGGGCCGGGTGATGCCGAACCCCCGTGCGGCCAGCGCGGCCTCGTTGGCGTCGATGCGTGGCTGGTTCCACTTCAGCCACAGGTCGTAGTCGATGCTCGGGTTGTGCGGCTTGGTGGTCGCCTCGACCAAGGTCGGAGTGACGTAGCCGTGGAGGTCGAGCACCTCCGGCGGCAGCCACTTCTGCATGACCGCCACCGACGCATGGGTCTCGGACTGCGACTGGGTCAGGAAGTCGCGGTTGAGGTCGAAGCCGTTGCCGTTCGCGCGCTGACCGAGCACGCGGCCGTCCGGGTTCTGGATGACGTTGAAGAGCACGACGCTGTGGTCCAGGACCGCGTCGACCTCCGGGTCGGTGCCGTACGGCGTGGTGGCCAGCCGCTCCAGCGTCTCGAAGATCGCCTCGACGCCCTCGTACTCGTTGCCGTGGATGGCGCCCTGGACGAACAACGGGATCTTGACTGCGCCGTCGTACGACGCGACTAGCTCCCGGCCGCGGGCCGGGTCCGTCAGCGCGACCTTGCGGACCTGCTCCCAGTTGGAGAAGTCGCGGCGCTGCTGGACGGTGTCGAGAGCGTTGACGGTGACGAGGAACATGTCGCGGCCCTGCGCGGACTTGCCGATCGTCTCCAGCGTCATGCGACCGTCGCTTCGGGCGACGATGTCCGCCA
>DATFVT010000386.1:0-2137 GCA_035260105.1 Acidimicrobiia bacterium | reverse complement strand
CCGAGGTGGTCCGGAACCTGTCGATCCGTGAGAACGACAAGGGCCTGTCCGCAGGCGAGAAGCGGATGCTGGCCAAGGCCCGCCAGATCCTCGTCTCCGAGCTGACCTTCGCCCTCAACGTCAACGAGGACGCCGCCGAGGAACGGCTCGACAAGGCCCTCGGCAAGTAGCCACCACTCGTGGTGCCATCCTGACGACGTGAGCACTTCGGGCATCGTCGTCGCGGCCGGGTCGGGGACCCGGTTCGGGGTGCCGAAGCAGTTCGAGCTGGTCGCAGGCAGCCGGCTCGTGGATCGCGCCGTCGATGTGGCCGCGCTCGCGTGCGACGAGGTGGTCGTCGTGCTCCCGGCCGGCGCGGCGTGGGACGGGCGTCCCGTCGCCGCCGCCGTGCCGGGCGGGTCGACGCGTTCGGCGTCGGTGCGCGCCGGCCTCGACGCGATCGCGGCGTCGGCCACGGTCGTGGTCGTCCACGACGCGGCCCGCCCGCTGGCGGCACCGGCGCTGTTCGACGCCGTGATCGGCGCGGTGCGGGCCGGTGCCGACGCCGCCGTGCCCGGCCTTCCGGTCTCCGACACCGTCAAGCGCGTCGACCACGGTCACGTCGTCGAGACGATCTCCCGCGACGAGCTCGTGGTCGTGCAGACGCCGCAGGCGTTCCGCGCCGAAGCCCTGCGCGCCGCACACACGGCCGGGGGCGACACCACGGACGACGCCGCGCTCGTCGAAGCCGCGGGCGGCGACGTCGTGGTCGTCCCGGGCGACCCGCGCAACCTCAAGATCACCACGCCCGACGATCTCGTGGTCGCGGCCGCGCTGCTCGTCCCGTCGTCCGAAGAGCGCCGGTGAGCATCTCCCGCGTCGGCCTCGGCTTCGACGTGCACCCCTTCGCGACCGACGGCTTGCTCGTGCTCGGCGGCGTCGAGCTTCCGGGCCCGGCGTTGGCGGGGCACTCGGACGCCGACGCCGTGGCCCACGCGGTCGCCGACGCGCTCCTCGGCGCCGCCGGACTGCCCGACCTCGGCACGCTCTTCCCGGCCGGCGACGAGCGCTACCGCGACGCATCGTCGATCGGGCTGTTGCGCGACGTCGCCGGACGGGTCTCGGCGACGGGATGGCGGCTCGGCAATGTCGACGTCGTCGTGGCGGCGGAGCGGCCGTCGCTCGCGCCCCACGTGCGCGAGATGACCAGCAACGTCTCGCACGCGCTGCTCGCGCTGTTCCCTTCGCCCGGTGCGCAGAGCCTCGTGTCCGTGAAGCCGAAGCGGGGGGAGGGACTCGGTGCCATCGGCCGCAGCGAGGGAATTGCGGTTTGGGCCGTCGCGCTCCTCGATAGCGTCGAGGAAGGATGATCCGCATCTACGACACGTTCGCGCGCGAGAAGGTCGAGCTCGTCCCCCGCGATCCCGGGCACATCTCGATCTATGTCTGCGGACCGACCGTGTACGAGGTGCCGCACGTCGGGCACGGTCGCGCCGCGCTCGTGTTCGACGTCATCCGCCGGTATCTCGAGTGGCGCGGCTTCGACGTCGACTTCGTGAGCAACGTCACCGACGTCGAGGACAAGATCATCGCCCGCGCCGCCGAGGAGAAGAGCACGGAGCCGGAGGTCGCCCAGCGGTACGAAGCGGCGTACTGGGCCGAGATGGACCGGCTCGGCGTGCACCGCCCCGATTCGCTGCCGCGGGCGACCGCGTACATCGACCGGATGGTGAAGCTCATCGGCGAGCTCGTCGACGCCGGCCGCGCGTACGTCGTCGAGGGTCAGGGTGTCTACTTCGACGTCGCCTCGTTCCCGGAGTACGGCGAGCTGGCGCACCGCCGGCTCGACGATCTCCTCCAGTCGGCCGGCGCGCGCGTCGACGTCGACGAGCGCAAGCGCAGCCCTGTCGACTTCGCGCTCTGGAAGACGGCCAAGCCGGGCGAGCCCGCATGGGAATCGCCCTGGGGCAAGGGACGTCCCGGGTGGCACATCGAATGCTCGGCGATGTCGCTCGACCTGTTGGGCGAGGGCTTCGACGTCCACGGCGGCGGCGACGACCTCATCTTCCCGCACCACGAGAACGAGCGGGCCCAGGCCCAGGGCGCCGGCCACCGCTTCGCGCGGTACTGGATCCACAACGGCATGGTGATGGTCGGC
>DATFVT010000385.1:0-8524 GCA_035260105.1 Acidimicrobiia bacterium | reverse complement strand
CTTCGCCGGCTGGGTGTACAGCACGAACCTCGGGTTGCTCGTGGGCGCCGTCCTGCTCGCCGCCATCTCTGCCTATCACTTCGCGGCGGCGTGGAACCTCGAGGTCGACCAGACGCAGGCGCTCGTCGTGGCGACGCGCACAGTCGGCTTCCCTGTCGGACACGCGTCGGCGCAGCTCGCCTGGCGGGGGGTGCGCAGCCGGCCGGTGTGGCGCATCCTCCTCTATTCGGCCGACGACCCGCCGACGATGCGCGGCCTCGTCGAGCTCGACGCCGTCGACGGCCACGTCATGGGGGAGTACACCGAGCCGAACCCCGAGGACTGGTCGAAGTACGGATTGAGCGAAGGCCCAGGTCAGAGCGGAGGCGAATCATGACTGCGCCCGACCGCGCCTTCACCGCCACCGGCGCGCTCGTGAGTGATTCCGCGACCACTGCGCCAACCGCGGCCACCCCGTCTAGGGGGCGCGGTGGCGGGGTGCGGTCGCACTGATCGGTACGCAGCACATTCAAGGACTGACCGCGCCCGGGCGCTCACCGTCGGGCTGCCCGTCACCGGCGACACGGCGTGATCGCCACCGCGAGGGGTTGCGTGCCGACGGTGATGTCGGTGGGGTCCTTGGTTCTTGTCTTCAAGTCGATCGTCGACACCGTGCCGCTGCTGAGATTGGTAACGAAGGCGGTCTTGCCGTCCGGCGTGACCGCCACGTCGTTTGGGTTCACGCCGACGGGGATGTCGGTGGGGTTCTTGGTCCTGGTCTTCACGTCGATCGTCGACACTGTGCCGCTGACTTGGTTGGTGACGAAGGCAGTCTTGCCGTCCGGCGTGATCGCCAGCCCGACGGAGCCGAAGCCGACGGCGATATCGGTGGGCTCCTTGGTTCTGGTCTTGACGTCGATCGCCGACACTGTGCCGAAACTCCCCGGCGTCGGCTCGTTGAGAGACGTGAAGGGGCCGAAGTTGGTGACGAAGACGGTCTTGCCGTCGGGCGTGACCACTGCGTCGCTCGGGAACGGGCCGACGGGAATGTCGTCGGGCTCCTTGGTTCCGGTCTTGACGTCGATCGTCGAGACCGTGCCGCTGCCGAGGCTGGTGACGAAGGCGGTCTTGCCGTCCGGCGTGACCGCTACGTGGACCGGGAGCGCGCCGACCGAAATGTCAGCGGGGTTCTTGGTCCTGGTCTTGACGTCGATCATCGACACTGTGCCGACAATCCCCGGCGGCAGCTCGCGGAGAGCGTCGACCGCCTCGGAGAAGGAGGTGAAGGGGCCGTAGTTGGTGACGAGGGCGGTCTTCCCGTCGGGCGTCACCGCCACGTCGACTGGGTCCGGGCCCACGGCAATGTCGGCGGGGTCCTTTTTCCTTGTCTTCACGTCGATCGTCGACACCGTGCCGCTGGCGTCGGTGACGAAGGCGGCTTTCCCGTCCGGCGTCACCGCCACCCCGAACGGGACCGGGCCGACGGGAATGTCGGCGGGGTCCTTTTCCTTGTCTTCACGTCGATCGTCGACACTGTGCCGCTGACTTGGTTGGTGACGAAGGCGGTCGCCCGACACCGCGTCTTTGCCGCCACCGCCGACACCCCGTCCGAGACCACACCCACCAGCGCGCCCGCCAACCCGAGCACCACAACCACACAAACCCGCCGGAACCGCCGCATCACCGCTCCTGCTGCTTGCATCGGCTTCTGTTGGGCGACCCACGACAGCGTACGGGGCGCACTGGCGCGACGGCATCGCGAACGGACAACGAGCCGATCGACAGGTGCCGCCTCATTTCCTTCTGCCCGAGGCTCCGACGCGATCGGAAATCCACCACGAAAATGCTTGGAACGGTCGTCCCCAGCCCCGTCCAGCACGGCGCACTGGGCAGTCCGCTTCGCAGTGAGTCCCGCTGCCGAAGGTCGCCTACGCGTCACGCCCAGATGGCGAGGACGACGACCGAGGTGAAGGCGTGGCCTAGCGCTGCTCGCGGTTCCGCAAGACCGACTCCGGCTTCCGCCAGGCGACGAACGCCAACGTCGTCCACACGATGCCGACCAGCAGAAAGCCGAAGCCGATCCATGGGTCGCCCGTGGCGAGGATCCACACGCCGAGAGTCAGAGCGGCGATGCCGAGGAGCACCCACGCGACAACCGTCTGGCGGGGAGAGAGCAGCGTGCGGGACCGTGACCTCATCCATCCCTTTGGAGTCGGAGGATGGGAGCGACGGGAAAGAGCGGAAGGACGCCTAGCGTCACCTCGCGTGGGCCGTCTCCTTCTGCTTGGCGATGCGCTCGACGAGGTGCGTGGGCACGGGGTCGTAGTGCGAGTGGCTGATCTCGAACCGACCACGCCCTGCGGTGATGGAGCGGAGATCGATCGCGTAGCGCAGCACCTCTGACGTCGGGACCTGGGCGACGATCTCCATCTCTCCGTGGCCCACCGCGCCCGACCCCTGGATCCGGCCCCGCTTCGAGTTGAGGTCGCCCATGAGGTCGCCCTGGTACTGCTCGGGGGCGGTTACCACGAGCTCGCTGATCGGCTCGAGCAGGATCGGGTTTGCCTTGGCCATGGCCTCCTTGAACCCGATCGAACCGGCCATCTTGAAGCTCATCTCGGACGAGTCGACCGAGTGGTACTTGCCGTCGTACAGCGTGACCTTCACGTCGACGACCGGGTAGCCGAACACGCCACCGTTCTCCATCGCTTCGAGGATGCCCTTCTCGACGGCGGGGATGAACTGACGGGGGATCGCGCCGCCGACGATCTGGTCGACGAACTCGAAGCCGGCGCCGCGCTCCTGCGGCTCGACGCGCACGAACGCCACCCCGAACTGGCCGTGGCCGCCGGTCTGCTTCTTGTACTTGCCTTCGGCCTCCGCGGTTCCCGTGATCGTCTCGCGGTACGCGACATCGACGTCGTCGGTCTCGACCTCGACGCCGAGCTTCCGGTGCAGGCGCTCACGCGCGATGGAGAGGTGCGTCTCGCCCACGCCCCACAGCAACGTCTGCTTCGTCTCGGAGTTGCGTTCGAGCCGAAGGGCCGGGTCCTCGTCGAGCAGCCGGTGCAACGCGTTGGCGAGCTTGTCGGCGTCCGACTTCGACTTGGGCCTGATCGCGACCGGCAGCACCGGCTTCGGCGGCTCGAACGGGGCGATGCCGACGTCGGCGCCGCGGGCGCCGAGCACGTCGCCGGTGGAGGTGTCGTTCAGCTTGGCCACGGCCGCGATGTCACCAGCGGGTACTTCGCCGGTCGAGTCCTGCTCCTTGCCCCGCATCACCGAGAGCTGGTGGAGCCGTTCCTCGGAGACGGTGCGGTTGTTGACGAGCGACGCGTCCGTCTTGATCGTGCCCTGTAGGACCTTGAACAGGTTCACGCGCCCGACGTACGGATCGACGATCGTCTTGAACACGAACGCCACCGGCGGGACGGCGCCGTCGCCATCCTCGGATGCCGGCGCCGGGGCTTCGTGCACGATGAACGAGGCGAGCCGGTCGACGCCGATGAGCTTCGTCGCGCTCCCGCACAGCACCGGGAACACCGTCGCCTCCGCGATGCCCTTGGCGAGGGCCTGCTCCAGCTCCTTGACCTCGATCGACTCGTCGGCGAGGTAGCGCTCCATCAAGTCGTCGTCGGCGACGACGATGCCCTCGACGAGGGCGTCGTGGACGCTGTGCTCCTCGCCTTCCATCTCGTCGGGGATCGGGCCTCCCGAGCCCTTGCCGGGAGTTGCGTCGTAGGTGACGGCGGTGTCGGTCAGCAGGTCGACCACGCCGCGGAACGATCCCTCCTCGCCGATCGGGAGCTCGAGGGGCGCGACGCCGGCGCCGAACTTCGCTTTCAGGTCGTCCAGCGTTCGCGAGAAGGACGCCCGCTCGCGGTCGAGCTTGTTCACGAACACCGCTCGGGGCAGGTTCGCCTGCTCCGCCATGCGCCATGCCATCTCGGTCTGCACCTCGACGCCCTCGACCGCCGACACGACGAACACGGCCAGGTCGGCGGCCCGGAACGCGGCGGCGACGTCGCCGACGAAGTCGGCGTACCCCGGCGTATCGAGGACGTTCACCTTGGTGTCCTCGTGCTCGAACGGGGTGATCGCCATGGACACCGAGATGCCCCGGCGGGCTTCCTCGGGGTCGAAGTCGGAGACCGTGTTGCCGTCCTCGACGCGTCCCGTGCGCGGGATGGTCCCGGTGACGAACAGGAGCGCCTCGGCGAGGCTGGTCTTGCCGGACCCACCGTGCCCGACGAGCGCGACGTTGCGGACCTTCGCCGACGGATAGACCTTCAAGGCGGTTCCCCCTGCAGTGCGGACGCTCTGCGCTCCCGGAGTCTAGGACCGGCCGCCGTGGCGGCCGCAGGGCCGGTGGTACCCTCGAGCGGTCGCGCTCGCGAGCGGGAGGACCCAGATGCTCGACGAACGCTGGCGCGCCAGTGTCGAGCGTGGGCTCGAGCCCGTCGGCAAGAGCCTGAAGCGCGCCGGGATCAACGCCGACGTGCTCACCGTGATCGGGCTCGCCTTCGCGGTCGGGACGGCGTTCCTGATTGCCTCCGGCCACCTCGTGCTGGCCGTGTTCGGTGTGATCGCGACGGGCGTGCCCGACATCCTCGACGGCACCGTCGCACGCCACTCGGGCCGGGCCGGGCCCCGCGGCGCGTTCCTGGATTCGGTGTCCGACCGCGTCGCCGACGCCGTGCTGTTCGGTGGCGTCGCCTGGTTCCTGGTGGGTGAGGGCGCCTACCTCCCGCTGCTGGCCCTGGCGGCCGCCGCCCTGTCGATGCTCATCTCCTACGAGCGCGCCAAGGCGGAGAGCCTCGGGTTCACCGCCAACGGCGGGATCATGGAGCGTGCCGAGCGCATGGTGCTCCTCGCCATCGGGCTCGCGTTCGGCATTCTCGTGCCGGTCATGTGGATCATGGTCGTCCTCCTGACCGTCACCGCCGTGCATCGCTTCCTGAAGGTGTGGCGCCAGGCGTCGCCGGAGCGTCCGGCCCGCTCCGAGCCGACCTGGACGACGCGCATGGCGCGCATCGGCCGTCGCCGTCACGTTCGGGGCGCGCCCGACGACGTCGAGCTCACGGGCGCGAGCCGTCGCTTCGGCGACCGGTGGCGCTGGCGGCAGTCGCAGACCCGTTCGTCACGGCGCCGCACCAGGCCCTGACCGGTCCGGTGCCGAACCAGATCAAGGCGCGCGCGGCGTACCTCGCGTACCGGACGGGCGCCGAGCTCGCCCGCATCGTGCCCGAGTCCATGGCCCAGCCGGCGGCGCGCGTGCTCGGGCAGACGATCTCGCTCGCCATGCCCAGCCGGCGCCGGCAGGTCGAGCGCAACCTGCGGCGCGCGACCGCGGGCGAGCTGGACGGGCTCGCGCTGCGCAAGGCCGTTGCCGAGACGTTCGGCTCGTACGGTCGCTACTGGCTCGAGCTGTTCCGCCTCCCCGACGAGGCGAACGGTCCGTTGGAGCTGGACATCGTCGGGTTCGAGCACGTCACCGCCGGCGTCGACTCCGGGAAGGGAGTGGTCCTCGCGCTGCCACACGTCGGCGGGTGGGACTTCGCCGGAGCGTGGTTGGCGGCGCAGGGCATCCCGCTGACGGTGGTCGTCGAGCCGGTCGAGCCACCCGAGCTCTTCGAATGGTTCGCCGGTGTGCGGAAGGCCCTGGGAATGAACGTCGTGCAACTCGGGCCGGACGCGGGGAGGGCGGTACTGCAGGCGCTGCGTCGCAACGAGGTCGTCTGCCTGCTCTGCGATCGGGATCTGGTCGGCGACGGGATCCACGTGGACTTCTTCGGCGAGCGCACCAGGCTTCCGGCCGGGCCGGCGACGCTGGCGTTGCGGACCGGCGCGCCGCTGTTGCCGGCGGCGGTGTACTTCGAGCCTGGGGGAGGGCACCATGCGGTAGTGATGCCGCCTGTGGCCGCGCAGCGCGAGGGTCGCCTCCGTGACGACGTCGGCCGCGTCACACAGGATCTGGCGCACCGGTTCGAGGAGCTGATCCGGGCCGCCCCCGAGCAGTGGCACCTCCTCCAACCCAACTGGCCGAGCGATCACGCGAACGGCAGCGTCGAAGCGACGGCAGGCTCGTGATGCGGGTGCTGCTGGTGTCGCCGTACTCGTTGTCGGTGTTCGGTGGCGTGCAGGGGCAGGTGCTCGGTCTCGCACACAGCTTGCGCGAGCTGGGTGTCGACGCGCGCGTCGTGGCGCCGTGCGACGGCCCGCCGCCGGAGCGAGGCATCATCACCGTCGGCCCGTCGACGAACTTCTCCTCCAACGGCTCGGTCGCGCCGATCGCAAGCGGTAAGCCGGTCGCCCGGAGAACGCTCGAGGCGCGCCGGGTCATCGACCCGGACGTGATACATCTCCACGAGCCGCTCGTGCCCGGCCCGACGCAGGCGCTCTTGCTCGGCGCGGACGAGCCGATCGTCGGCACGTTCCACGCGTCGTACTCGGGCCGGATCAACCCCTGGTACAAGACGTTCCGCCCGCCGTTGAAGCGGTGGCTCAGCCGGCTGACGATCACGACCGCGGTGTCGGCGGACGCGGCGGAGCACGCGCAGGAGTTCTTCGGCGGCGACTTCGCGGTGGTCCCGAACGGCGTCGACGTCCCTCATTTCGCCAAGGCCACGCCATGGCCGACCGAGCGCCGGGTCCTCCTCTTCGTCGGCCGGCACGAGCCGCGCAAGGGCCTCGGCGTGTTGCTGGACGCGTTTGCGGGCCTCGAGCGCGACGCGGTGCTCTGGATCGCGGGTGAGGGGCCGGAGACGGAGGCGTTGCGTCGACGCGGCGTGCCCAACGTCGAGTGGCTCGGGTGCATCTCGGACGACGAGAAGGCGCGCCGGCTGCGCGCTGCGACGGTGTTCTGCGCACCGGCTGTGGGAGGCGAGTCGTTCGGGATCGTCCTGCTCGAGGCGATGGCATCGAGCACTCCCGTCGTCGCGTCCGACATCGACGGGTTCCGCAACGTCGCCCGCGCCGACCGCGACGCAGTCCTCGTGGAACCGGGCGATGCCGGTGCCCTCCGTGGCGCGCTCCAGCGCGTCCTCGACGAGCCGAGACGTTGCGCAGAGCTCGTCGCGTCGGGGGAGCAGCGAGCGAGCGAGTTCTCGATGCGACACCTTGCCGAGCGGTTCATCGGGTTCTACGAAGCGGCCATCGACCGCAGCGCCGTCACGCGGTGACCGAGCCGGACCGGCTCGCCCTCGAGATCGCGTCGCGGGTGCGCGACGCCGTCCGGCCCGAGCTCGGAGCCGCGGGTGCGCGTGCCCGTGTCTCACGCGCCCCCGGTGGCGACGCGACGATGGCGATCGACGAGGTGGCCGAGCGCGTGGTCGAGGAGCTCCTCGCCGCCGAAGGAGACGTCGGCTTCTACTCCGAGGACCGCGGCCTGGTGACCTACGGGCACCCTCACGCCTTCTTCGTGATCGACCCGGTGGACGGCACCCGCCCGGCCGCCGCCGGGCTGGAGTCGGGGTGCGTCTCTGTCGCCGTCGTCCCGCCCAGCGAGGACGCGCGCCTCGGTGACGTGTCGTTCGGCGTCGTGCAGGAGCTGAAGAGCGGGCAGCGGTTCTCGGCCGCGCGCGGCCGCGGCGCGCGGTGCGAGACGGCGGCCGGTGAACCGCTCGAGCTGCGCCTGTCCGCCAACACCGATCTGCGCGCCCTGTTCTGGACCGCCGGGTTGCGGGGACGGCCGCTGCTGCCCATGAGCGTGGTGCTCGAGCAGCTCGTCGATGGCTCGAGCATGGGCGGGGGCTACTTCGACCTCGGGTCGGCGACGTTCAACATGACCCGCATCGTGACGGGCCAACTCGACGCGTACGTCGACGTCGGTCGGCGCATGGTCGACGAGTGTCCCGAGACGGAAGCCGCCTTCCTCGAGGTCGGCGAAGGCGCGGTGTGCACGAACTTCCCGTACGACGTCGCCGCCGCCACGCTGATCGTCCAGGAGGCGGGCGGCGTGGCGACGCACGCCGACGGCCGCTCGCTCGACGCCCATCCCGCCGTCGGCTCCTCACGCGCGCACGGGCTGGCCGTGCTGGCGGCGGCGACGGCGGAACTCCACGCCTCGCTCCTCGAGGCGGTCGACGAGGGAATGCATCGCCTGCAGGCGTGGGTGGGTAGGTCCTCCTGAAGCGTCCGTCACGGAGGAGATCATGGAGAAGAAGTTGACCGACCGCGCCCGGGAGATCCTGCGATCCAAGACCTTTGCCTACGTCACGGCGACCGACCCCGAGGGCAGGCCGCACGTCACGCCCGTGTGGGTCGACGTCGACGACAAGGACACGGTGTGGATCAACACCGCCCGGGGCCGGGTGAAGGACCGGTTGCTCGGCGTGGACGCCCCGACCGCGCTGGCCGCCATCGACCCCGAGAACCCCTACGAGTACGTGCAGGTGCGCGGCCGTGTCTCGGAGCGTCGCGAGGCCGGCGCCGACGCCGACATCGACCACCTCGCCCAGAAGTATCTCGGCAAGGAGCGGTACCCGTTCCGGCAGCCGGGTGAGGAGCGCGTCACGATCGTGATCGAGCCCGAGCAGCTCACCGG
>DATFVT010000384.1:0-2875 GCA_035260105.1 Acidimicrobiia bacterium | reverse complement strand
GGGCACCAGCAGCAGCTGGTTGGCAACGCCCGCCCGGTTGAGCGCGTCCGCCATGCGCTGCGCCTGGCTGGTCGGGACGAGCATGTCCTCGAGGCCGTGGGCGAGCAGCATGGTCCCGTCGCTCGAGTCGACGTGGGTGATCGGTGACGCCTCCTGCACGCGCGCCTCGTCGCACGTCCCACTTCGACAGTCGAGGAACGCGGTCTGGTAGGGCTGGGAATCAGCCGGGTACTGCGCGGGGTGGAGATCCATGGGACCGGCCCACGACACGGCAGTCAGCACGCGGGAACCGCGATCCCGCGGCCCGTCCCCGAGCGTTGCCAAGAGCGCGGCGAGGTGCCCGCCGGCCGAACCACCGAGCGCGCCGATGCGCGCCGGATCGAGACGGAAGTCGGTGGCGTGGCTGCGCAACCACTCGACGCTTGCGCGCACGTCGTTGACGGCCGCCGGGTACGGGTCCCGGGGCGCGAGCCGGTAGTTGACGGCGAAGGCGGCGAAGCCCGACTGCGCGAGCGTGCGACCGAAGCCTTCCCAGCCGGCCTTGTCACCGGCGATCCAGCCTCCGCCGTAGATGAGCACCACTCCGGGATACGGGCCGGGGCCGTCGGGGAGGTACGCGTCGAGCTTGAGCACGGTGCCGTTCGCCTCGCGGTACGGCACGTCGCGGCGGACGTCGACACCAGGTGCCTGCGTGCCAGCACCCTCGGGGCGACCGGCGGCCGCCGGTCCCGACGGGAACGTCACGGAGGCCGCGAGGGCAGCCGGCACCACGACCGCGGCCATGCACCGCCGGACGCGAGTGAGGGCCCTCACTCGATGTCGACGCCGTCGAGCCGGGGGTCGGAGGGCGGGAACTGCGGATCGAGGCGCCGGAACGTCTGGAGCAGCAACGCGCCGACGGCGACGTCGCGGACCCACTTGTGGTCGGCCGGCACGACCCACCACGGCGCGGCATCCGTGGACGTCTCGCTGATCGCGTCCTCGTACGCCGCCCGTACGTCGTCCCATCGCCGGCGCGTCTCGAGGTCCTCGGGCTGGAACTTCCATCTCTTCGTCGGATCGTCGAGGCGCGCCTGCAGGCGGGCGCGCTGCTCGTCGCGCGAGATGTGCAGGAACACCTTGACCAGCGTCGTGCCCTCGTCGGTGAGCATCTGCTCGAAGTCGCGCACGTGCCCGTACCGGCGACGCCAGGTGCGCTCGTCCACGGTTCCGAGGACACGCGTTGCAACCACGTCTTCGTAATGCGAACGGTTGAACACGCCGAGTCGGCCTCGAGAGGGGCAAGCGGCGTGCACCCGCCACAGGTAGTCGTGGGCGAGCTCGATGTTGTTCGGCACCTTGAACGCGGTCACGGCGCAGCCCTGCGGGTTCAGCCCACTGAGCGCGCGTCGGATGGTGCCGTCCTTTCCGGCAGTGTCCATGCCCTGGAGGACCAGCAACACGCTCCGCTCCGCTTCTGCCCACAGGCGCTCGTGCAGCTCCCGGAGCTCGTCGAGCAGCTCGGCGTGCGCGGCCCCGCCCTCCTCCTTGTCTGCGAGCCCCAGGTGCTCGTCGGTCGGCCGGCCGTCGAGACCGGCGCGCTCGCCGGGAGCGACACGGAGCGCTCCGACGTCCACGGCCATGCGTCCGCTAGTACCGCAGCTCGGCGACGACGCCGTAGTGGTCGGACGGGTGCACGCCGTCGATGGGTTCGATCGCGGCGACGCGTGCGTCCACGACATGGCCGGCGCCGCGCTCCTTGGGCCAGCCGACGAACACGTAGTCGATGCGGCGGTCGGGCTCGAGGTCGCGGGCGGCGAACGCGTTGTCGTTGGACCACGTGTACCCGGGGCCCTCGCCGGCGGCGTCCCAGGCGTCCATGAACACCAGGCGCGGGACCGGCACCGCTGCCCGCCCGTTGAGCATGCGGATCTCGTCGGAGTCCGGGTCGGCGTTGAAGTCGCCGCAGACGATGGGCGGGAACGTGCGGTCCGACGACTCCGCGACGAACTCGGCCAGCGCCCGCACCTGGGCCTGGCGGACGGCACTCTCGTCGTAGCGCCAGTTGAGGTGGGTCGTGTAGAAGTCGAAGCGGCCGCGTGGCCCTTCCACCTCGGTCCTCAGGACGAAGCGGAACTCCTGCGTGGTAGGTGTGGAGGGGAGCGGACGTCTCTCGCTCGCCACGATCGGCCAGCGCGACAGGATCGCGTTGCCGAACTGCGCGTCACCGGCGTCGAAACCCGACGCGAAGACGTGTTGATACCCGAGCTTCTCGCCGAGCGTCTCTGACTGGCCCAGACCGTCGCGGATGTCCCACACCTCCTGCAACCCGATCACGTCGGCGTCGAGACGGTGTAGGGCCTCGGCGATCGCGGGCTGCCGTTCCTCCCACGGACCGAAGCGCCACCACAGGTTCCACGTCGCGACGCGCATGCGCGTCTCGATCAGATCGAGGGGTTCCATCTGCACGCCTCGAATGCCTACCACGATGCGTTCCCGAGGGACGCTCGGCGTCCCGGAGAGACGCATCCGGTCGGCCGCGCCCTAGGCTGGCGGGTGAACACCAGGTGACGCACCCGGGAGCATCGATGATCGACTACTCCACCCTCGACGCCGCGATGGGGCACAACTGGTACGACCTCGACCCCGACCTCCAGGCCCGCGTGCGGCGCGACTGCCCGCCCGAGGACTACGAGTGGGCGGACGCCAAGCTGCACGAGTTCGGCGGCCTCGTCGGCGAGCGCGTGGCACCGAACTCGGAGGTCGTCGACGCCCATCCTCCCGAGTTGCGACGCTACGACCAGTGGGCCGACGAGGTGAACGAGATCGTCCACCACCCCGCCGGCCTCGACTCGAAGCGAGCCCTGTGGACCAGCGGCTACGTCGGCGGCTTCTC
>DATFVT010000383.1:0-2494 GCA_035260105.1 Acidimicrobiia bacterium | reverse complement strand
GCCTTGCGGTCGAGCTCGTCGAACGCATGGCCCTTGAACACGAACGCCACCCACGCGCCGAAGAAGAGGCCGGCGAGGACACCGACGGCCGCGCCCATGGCGAGCGGTCCGCCGACGGGGACCGACTCGTAGCTCACGTCGAACCAGATGCTCGCCATGAACAACACGACGCACACCGGAACCATCACGGCGATGCCGATCACGATCCAGCGGACCAGGTCGTGCTCGGCCCGGCGCGTCTCCTCGACCAAGGGATCGGCCGGCTCGGCCTGCGCGAGGACGGTCGACTGAGGCGCTTCGGTCATCTCGCCTCCTTCGCTCGCGTGCTCCTCCTGCAAGCGTGCTCCACACCAGGCATACCCGGGTCGCGGGCTTCGGACGCCTATGGTCGAAGGTTGTGCGGCTCGGGTGGTGGGTCCTAGCGTCCCCCCGACCTGTGGTGCCCAGCGCCTGGGGCGGGCGCGTGAACCCTGGGGTGATGATGCGACGTCTGGCGATTGCTCTCGCGGCGGCCATGACGGCGACCGGTGGCGCACTCGCGTTCGGCGCCACGCCGGTGGGCGCGGCACCGATGACGTGTTCTCGTCGGACACGCCCGGGTTCCAGGCCAGTGCGGCCACCGTGCCGGCCGGGATCTGCTTCGTGACGATCACCGCCGACGGCGGCCACGGCGTGACGGGTGACGGTCAGGTGACCGTCACCTTCGACCCGGCGACCGACTCCTGCCCCGCGCCTCCGCCTCCGCCGCCGACGCCGAGTGTCACCCCGACGGCAGGTGCGGCGGCGGTGCCGGTGGTCGCGGTGGCGCGCTTCACCGGCTAGGGGATACCGCCTGCGTCATCCGTCGACGCGAGCCTTGTCCTGCAACACCTGTTGTCTCAGCGCCGCCGCGAACTCCGAGTCGCAGATGCACTCCTCGAGCTCGATCTGCTCGGAATCGAGCATCTGCAGCCGGAGGGAGTCGTGGCCGTCGAGCCCGTGAAGGATGAGTCCGGCGGCGAAGAAGCCGAGCTCGTTCAGCTCGGCCGTCGCCTCGTCCACATCGCCGACGGCCATGAGGTCGATGTCGGCGTACGCGACGTCGACGTGCTGTGAGCGCAGGTGGCGCACCGCGCCTTTCAGGGCCGCACCGGTCTCCCCGTCCCAGCGCCGGAGCTGGAGGAAGCCGAGAGCGCGCGGCTCGTCGATGTCGACCGTGAGCGCCGCGCCCTCGAGCGAAGCGGGCTGGGTTCGAGCCTCGACCGCGAGGCCGACGTTGGCGTACGCGCTCTCGAGCAGTTCGCGGTAGGCGGCCGGCAGCGCGACCGGCCGCGGCTCCTCGTCGAAGGGCCGGTAGGACCGGATCGTCGCCGTGCGCCGCTTCGGCCCCTCGCCTCCGAATCCGCGCATCGTCGTCTGCGCGGGGACCATGCCGAGTTGGAGTGCGGTCTCGAAGTAGCCGTTCGAACGCTCGGCGCGCTGGCTGAAGGGGTGGATCGTGACGGCATCGCCGTACACCGAAGCAAGCCCGCGCTCGACCGCGGTGTCGAGGGTGTGACCCGACAAGCGACCGAAGACTCCGAGGCCGCGGTACGCGGAGTGCACGACGGCGGCACCCGACTCGGCGGAGAAGACACCCGGGAGCGGCATCAACGCACCGTGGCCGATCACCCGCCCGTCGTGCAGGGCGATCGTCGACAGCAAGGCGCCCGACTCGAGTGCGGTCATCAGGTACCGGGGTCGGTAGAAGTCGGCGTGCACGTAGCTCAGGTGATAGTTCTCGTAGAGGAGCTGGGCGATCGCCTCCGCGTCCTGAGACGTCGCCGCCCTGACCTCGATCGGGTCCGAAGCTTCTCCGCCCGCCGGTGCACGCCTCGGCGCAGCCTCGATGTGGTGCCACCTCGCCTGTGGATCGCCACTCGAGCTGACGGTCACCTCTGCGGTCAGCCGCTTTCCGTTCGAGCCCAGGTTCACCAACAGCACGTTCCGCGCGTCAGGAGAGAGAGCCGCCAGTCCCTCGGGGAGCGGTCCGAAATCGCCTCCGGCGCTCGTCAGCGGCAGGCCCCAGTCGTGCACGGCGACATGAACAGACCCGTCGCCGGCGTCCAGCGCGACCTCGACCTCGCCCAGGTCGTCGTCCGGATATGCGTTGTCGAGAGTGAAGCCGACGAGTTGCTCGACGACCACGCGGAGTCGCCGTTCGTCCTCGGCGGGGATTCCGGTCGCGGCCGCGAACGCGGGGATCAGCGCAAGCACCTGCGACGGCGCGCTCGCGTCGCTGAGGACGGTGACCTTTACCCTCGACACGCCAACAGGCGATGGTAGACGGCGTGGCGACGCGCGGCTATCAATAGTGGAGAGGAGGCGGGCAGATGCGCCATTTCCGAGTTGCGCTCTACGACCTGACATCGGGCTCGGCCGACGAGGTCATCGAGATCGCCCGGACCGGGTTCCGGCCGATCTTCGAGGTCCAACCCGGCTTCGTGCGCTACGAGGTCGGCGAGCTCGACAACGG
>DATFVT010000382.1:0-2125 GCA_035260105.1 Acidimicrobiia bacterium | reverse complement strand
ACGCCTGCAGGCCGTAGTGCATGATGCGTACGCAAACGAAGGGGACATCGATGAAACACGAACCCCGTGCCCGAACTCGCCGGCCACGCGTCTACGCCCTCGTCGCACTGGGCGCGGCGGGTGCGATCGCATTGGCGGCCTGTGGCGGGTCGAGCGACAACAGCTCGTCGAAGAAGTCGTCGACGTCGACCACGAAGAAGAGCTCCGGCGCCGCGGCAACGGCCGTCGTCAAGACGGCGAACAGTGCGCTCGGCGCCATCGTCGTGACGAACGACGGCAAGACCGTCTACACGCTGACGAACGCGGGCCAGCAGGTGCCGTGCTCGGGTGCGTGCCTCCAGATCTGGCCGCCCGTCATGGCGACCGGCGGGAAGGCCACCGGCACCGGCGTCAACAACGTCGGCACGAACGCCAGCGGACAGGTCACGGTCAACGGCGCGCCCGTCTACACGTTCGCCATGGATGCCGCCGCCGGCGACACCAAGGGTGAGGGCATCACGAGCTTCGGCGGCACGTGGAACGTCGTGAAGGCCAGCGGCAGCAGCGGCAGCAGCGGTGGGGCCACGACCACGCCCGCCACGACCGCGAAGAGCGGCTCCGGGTACTGACCCACCGATAGCGTTGACGGCGTGGACGCGGACGTCTGCGTCGTCGGGGCGGGATACGCGGGATTGACGACGGCGCGGCGCGTCCGGCAGACGGGCGCGTCGGTGATCGTGCTCGAGGCGCGCGACCGCGTCGGCGGGCGGGTGTGGACCCAGCCCGCGCCCGACGGCACGCCGATCGACATGGGCGGCACCTGGCTCGGCCCGGGCCAGGATGCCGCCTACGCGCTCGTCGTCGACACGGGCGGCAGCACGTATCCGACGTGGAACGAAGGCGAGACCGTCTTCGCCCACCGCGACTCCGTGAAGCGCTTCGGCGGCATCGTCCCGCCGCTCAACCCGATCGCGCTGGCGAGCCTCTCGCTCGGGATGGCACGCCTCGACGCCATGGCCAAGCGCGTCCCGCTCGAGGAGCCGTGGACGGCGCGCCGCGCCACCGCGTGGGACGCGCGGAGCGCGGGCCACTGGATCGAGACCGCGACGCTGCCGTCGGCCGAAGGCCAGGGGCTCCTCGGCGCGGCCGTGCGCGGGCTCATGACCTGCGACCCGTCCGAGGTTTCGCTCCTCGACCTTCTCCATCTCATCCGGTCGGCGAACGGGCTCAACCACCTGCTGTCGGTGAAGGACGGGTACCAGCAGGACCGCATCGCGGGTGGGGCGCAGGCGATGGCCCTCCGCATCGCCGCCGAGCTCGGTGACGCGCTCATCCTCGAACGCCCGGTGCGGGACGTCGCCCAGGACGACCGCGGCGTCGTCGTGCGCGCCGACGGGTGCGAGGTGCGCGCCCGGCGCGTGGTCGTCGCGATCCCGCCGACACTGTCGGGACACATCTCCTACGAGCCGCAGCTCCCGGTCGACCGGCTTCTGCTCGCGCAGAGCATGCCGGCCGGATCCATCCTCAAGGCGTCGGTCGTGTACGAGGAGCCGTTCTGGCGGGTGGACGGGCTGAACGGCCAGTCCGTGGCCACCGCGTCCCCGATCGAGACGACGCTGGACGCGTCGCCGGTCGCCGGCGCGCCCGGCGTGCTGGCGGCGTTCGCATTCGGGCCGCACGGGCGCGCGCTCGGGACACTCGACCCCGGCGAGCGGCGTCAGGTGGTCCTCGAGACGTTGACGACCCGCTTCGGACCGCGTGCCGCGCACCCCGTCCATTACGAGGACATCGACTGGGCCGCGGAGCGCTGGACCCGGGGCTGCTCGACGGCGCACATGCCGCCGGGCGTCCTCACCCAGTTCGGCCCCGCGCTGCGGGCGCCGGTCGGGCGCATCCACTGGGCCGGCACCGAGACGGCGACGGTGTCGCACGGCACGATCGACGGGGCCATCCGGTCGGGCGAGCGGGCCGCCGCCGAAGTGCTGGCCGCCGACTGAAGCCCCAAGAACAACACCAGCCTCAGGACCATCCACCCGTCGCAGCGATAGGGTCACTACCGTGCGGCGAATGCTCGGAAGGCTGCGGGACCTCCGCGCTCATGCGGCCGCGTGGTGGCGACGGAGCCACGCCGACCCGAGCAAGCGCG
>DATFVT010000381.1:0-4493 GCA_035260105.1 Acidimicrobiia bacterium | reverse complement strand
CGCGCCCGCGCGCGCGGGCTTCGTGACGGCGACCTCATCGTGACCGACTACGTCGACGACCAGGTGCTGCGCGCGCTGTACCAGCAGGCCCGGCTCTTCGTCATGCCCAGCTCGTACGAGGGGTTCGGCCTCCCGGCCCTCGAGGCGGCGCGGTGCGGCTGTCCCGCCGTGACGTCGAATGCGGCATCGGTTCCCGAGGTCCTGCAGTACGCACCGTCGACGTTCGCGCCCGGCGACCTCGACGAGATGGCGAACGTGATCGAGCGCGGCCTGCTCGACGACGAGTTCCGGCTGCAGCTGCGGCATGCGGGCGAGGCGGCGGCGCGTCGTCACACCTGGGAGCAGGTGGCGGATCGGACCGTGTCGGCGTGCACCCGGCTGGCTGCGGGGCACACTCGCCATCACGCGCCGCGACTGCTCGTCGCGATCGTCGGCGCGTTCGCCTCCGGTCGCGACGAGCGCCTCGCGCGCGAAATCGCCGCAGTCGCCGACGTCGAATGCTTCTCCGCGTCGGTCGACCGGAGACCGGCCGGCCGGCGGCAACGCGGGGTCGCGATGCTCGGCCGCGCCGTCGACGCGTGGAGCTACGACGCCATCGTCTACCTCGTGGACGAATGCACGCCCGCTGCCGTCCTCGACGCCGCCCGCCGGTATCCCGGCGTGGTCTGGTTCCTCGCCGACCCGGCCGCGTGCCCGGACGCCGCCGAGCTGTCGCGCGGTGCACGCGCCCGCCTCGTCCCGCCGGGCGCGGGGTCGCCCGACGCGGCTGCCTCCGTCGCGCCGTTCGCGCGGCCGGCGCCGACGCGGGTCGTGTCGCTCGACGATCTCGACGCAGCCGTGACCGGCCTCGTCGAGCTGGTGCGGACGGGTTGAGCCCGTGAGCACCTTCCATGCGTGCACGGTGGTGACGCGGGCCGAACTGCCCGCGGCGCGCGTGCTGTGCGAGTCACTTCGGCGTCACCATCCCGACGAGGGCGTCACCGTCCTGGTCGTCGACGACGGCGGCGGTCGCGAACGCAACCCGTCCGGCGCTCAGGTCGTCTCCCCGGCGGGAGTCGGCGTGCCGCCCGAGGTGCTCGCCCGGCTCGCGATGGCGTGCACTGCGCCCGACCTCGCCGACGCGCTGACGCCGTGGCTCGTCGGCCACCTGCTCGACGAGGGCGCGCCCGCGGTCGTGGTCCTGGGTCCCGAAGCGGAGGTCTTCGCACCGCTCGACGACGTGGTCGACGCGGCGGCCGCGCACGGCGTCGTACTGGCCCCGCGCGTCGACGGGGCGGTTCCCGACGACGGCCTCGAGCCGACCCCGAGCCAGGTCGAGGCGGCCGGGCCGTTCGCACGCGGGTTCGTGGCCGTCGGCGCGAGCGCAGCGCCGCTCGTCGACGGGTGGCGCGACGGGCGGCGCCTGCCCCCGCCGGGCCACGTCCTCGACGACCCCGGATGCGCCGTCTCGGCGTGGAACCTCCCGGCGCGCGCGCTCCGCGCCGCCGGGGAGCAGTACGAGGTCTCGGGACGTCCGCTGCGGTGGTTCGATTTCCATGGATACGCGCCGGACCGGTCGTACGTGCTGTCGAGCGAATTCGCGAGGCCGCGCGCCCTGCTCAGTGACAACCCCGCGCTCGCTCGGCTGTGCGACGAGCACGGTGCCCGCCTCCGCGCCGCCGGCTCCGACGCGGAGCCTCCACGGTACGGCTACGGCGCGCTGCCCGACGGCAAGCCCATCGACGACCGTATGCGCCGGATGTACGCGGACGCGCTCCGCACCTCGCGCGAGCGCGACGAGCCCGAGCCGCCGTCCCCCTTCGGTCCCGGTGGGCCGCACGCGTTCGTGGCCTGGATTCACGAACCAGTCGCGCCGCCGACAGATCCGCGCGTCACTCGGTACTTGACCCGGGTGTGGGCCGAGGACGAGACGCTGCAGCAGGTCTTCCCCTCGCTCGCCGGCGAGGGTGCGGAGCAGTACATGGGCAGCCTCCGGCAGGGAGGTGCCGCCGACCGCGGGATCCCCGCGTGGGTCCTGCCCACGGAGGAGCAGCTGCTCGAGCTGATGAAGCGGCGGTGGCGATCCCGCCCCACCGGGCCCCCGCCGCCGGGAGTGAACATGGTCGGGTACGTCACCGCGGTGGTCGGGGTCGGTGAGGTCGGACGCGTGCTCGCTGCCGCCTGCGACGAGGTGGGCGTGCCCAAGGTCGTCGTCGCGAACCGCGACACGGGGAGCAACACGAGCGTGCCGTTCGAGACGTCGTCCAGCAGCGACGCGCCCTACGACGTCAACCTTCTCTGCGTGAACGCCGACCACACGCTGGCCCTCGCGCAGCAGCTCGGGCCAGAGTTCTTCGCCGAGCGGCGCACGATAGGCGTGTGGTTCTGGGAGCTCGAGGAGTTCCCGCCGTGGATGGCGGAAGCGTTCCCCGTCGTCGACGAGGTCTGGGTCGCGAGCGACTTCGTGCTCGAGTCGGTCGCCGCGGCGTCGCCGAAGCCGGTGCGCAAGTTCCCGCTCCCCGTCGTCGTGCCCTCGCCACCGTCCGGAGTGACGAGGGCGACGCTCGGCGTGCCCGACGGCCGCTTCGTGTTCCTGTTCGTGTACGACTTCCTCAGCACCGCCGAGCGCAAGAACCCCGTCGGGCTCGTCGACGCGTACACGCAGGCGTTCGGCCCCGACGACAGCGCGGCCCTCGTCCTGAAGTCGATCAACGGTGACCAGCGCGTGCCGGAGCTCGAACGCGTGCGCCGGGCGGCGGCGGGCCGGGACGACATCGTCCTGCTCGACGGGTACCTGCCCTCCGCCGAGCACAGCGCCCTCGTGTCCCTCTGCGACGCGTACGTGTCGCTCCATCGCTCGGAGGGATTCGGCCTCGACATGGCCAAGGCGATGGGGCTCGGCAAGCCGGTGATCGCCACCGGCTACTCCGGGAACCTCGAGTTCATGGACGACGACACCGCCTATCTCGTCGACTACGACCTCGTGCCCGTCGGGCCCGGCTGCGAGCCGTACCCGCCCGAGAGCCGGTGGGCACAACCGCTCGCCGCCCACGCCGCCGAGCTGATGCGGCGCGTCGTCGAACGCCCGGAGGAGGCGGCCGAACGGGGCCGGCGCGCCGCCGTGCGCATCCGGGGTGACTTCTCACTCGCCGTCCGCAGCCGGGAGGTCGCGCGCATGCTCGCCGACACGCGGGCGCGCCGCGCCCGGCAGGGGTCGTGGAGGGAGCCGTTCATGGAGGGATGGCGCACGCGGCGCGCCGTCGAGGAGGAGGGCGACGGTGGTCTGGCCTGGCTCCCGGACGGGACGCCGATCGACCCGACGATGCGGCGCCTGCGCGCCGAGGCGGGTGGGACGGCGCCCGACCCGGAGGTCGACCTCGACGGGTTCTACGCCTGGCTCGACGAGCGCGTGTTCCCGCCGCCGTCGCCGGTCGTATCGCGCTACCTGCATCGCCTGTGGTGCGACCGTCCCGACCTCCAGTCGCACTTCCCCGATCTCGAGGCAGAACCGCGCCGGTACCTGGACTTCCTCTTCGAACGCGGTCACGTCGACACCGATCTGTCGCACCGGCTGCTGCCCTCGGGCGACGACGTGCGCCGCGCCGACCGCTACCAGACGTGGCGGCAACGACGCGAGCGGATCGGCCGCGCCGTCAGAACCGCCGGACAGCGCGCGGCCGGGCTCGTGAGCCGGCGCTGAGCCGAAGGCGACCGGTCAACCCGCGGCGCGGGCGGCGGCCAGGACGTCGGCCAGGGTCCGCTCGAGATCGAGCTCCGGCACCCAGCCCGTCGCGGCGCGCAGCCGCGCCGCGCTGCCGACGAGCCGGGGGACGTCCACGGGCCGGACGAGCTCGGGATCCACGACGAGCTCCAGCGGCGCGTCGCTCATCGAGAGCATCATCGTCGCCACGTCGCGCACGGTGACGCCCCGGCCCGAGCACACGTTGTACGCCTCGCCCGGCTCGCCGCGCTCGACGAGGAGCCGGTAGGCGCGCACGACGTCGCGCACGTCGCACAGGTCGCGGACGACGTCGAGGTTGCCCACGCTGACCTTCGTGCCGCCCGACTGTTCGGCGTCCACGACCCGCCGCGCCAGCCCGGGCACGAGCATCGACGCGCTCTGCCCGGGCCCAGTGTGGTTGAAGGCGCGGACGCGCACCGCCGGCAGCCCGTCGCCGAGGAAGGCTTGCAGCGCGAGGACGTCGGCGGCCGCCTTGCTCGCGCCGTAGGGCGTGATGGGCCGGATGGGCGCGTTCTCGTCGAGCGGGAGGTCGTCCTCGCCGACGGCGCCGTACACGTCGGCGCTGCCGGCGACGACCACCCGGCCGACGCCGGTGTCGGCGCACGCCCGCAGCACGTTGAGCGCGCCCAGCGCGTTGACGCGGAAGACCCTCTCCGGCGCGTCCCACGAGCGGCCCACGTGGCTCAACGCCGCCAGGTGGTACACGGCGTCGGGCCGCGCCGACTGCAGGACGGCGCCGAGCTCGGCGGCGTCGGTCACGTCGACGGGCGGG
>DATFVT010000380.1:0-2019 GCA_035260105.1 Acidimicrobiia bacterium | reverse complement strand
GTGAGCTTCGCGGGCCTGCTGCTCGAGGTCAGCTACACGCGCATCGTCTCGTTCAAGCTCTTCTACTACTACACGTATCTCGTCATCGGATTGGCGCTGCTCGGGATCGGCGCGGGCGGCGTGCTCGTGGCGATCTCGCGTCGGCTGCGTCGCGCCTCGACGGACGCGATCGTCATGTGGAGCCTGCTGTTCGGCGCGGTGAGCGTGGGGCTCGGGTACCTGATCGTCGCGTTGACCCGCACCGACAGCCTGGCCCTTTGGGACTACGGCACCTTCGATTCACTCAGCGGTCTGTTTCGCCTGATCCTCATCTGTCTCGCGCTGTTCACGTCGTTCATCGCGGTCGGCGTCGTCCTCGCGACGCTGTTCGGAAGGCGGTCGGAGCAGATCGGTCGGTTGTACTTCGCGGATCTGCTCGGTGCGGGCCTCGCGTGTGCCGTCGTCGTCTGGTTCCTCGGGTCCATCGGCCCGCCCGCCACGATCATGCTGGCCGGCCTGCTCATGGCGCTCGCCGGCGTGCGACTCGCCGTCCTGCGCCGGTCCCGGGTGGCGCCGGTCGGCGCGCTGGTCGCCGTGGCGTTGGCGGTCGCGGTGGTGGCGCCGAGCGTTCTCCCGTACGCGCGCACCGACACGAGCAAGGCCGATCTGCGCGACTCGGGCCACGACTGGGACTGGAGCGCGGTCTTCCGTGTCGATGCCATCGGAGTCGTGCCCGGGGCACGCACGCTGATCCACGACGGCCTGCTCGGCTCTGCGATCTACCAGTGGGACGGGAAACGCGGGAGCCTCGGACGCTTCGACACGGACCCACGCTCGTTTCCCTTCGCCGCGGGTGGAACGTCTCCCGACGACGTGTTGATCATCGGGGCGGCCGGCGGGAACGAAGTCCTCGCATCGCTCCACTTCGACGCTCGACACATCGACGCGGTCGAGCTCAACCCGGTGACCCACCGGTTCGTGACGAAGGACTTCGCCGACTTCGACGGCCACCTCGCCGACAACCCGAGGGTGAACTACGTGTTGGACGAGGGGCGGTCGTACCTCGCCCGCGACGACAAGCAGTACAACCTGATCTGGTACCCGGCGCCCGACAGCTATTCGGCGACGAACGCCGCCACCTCGGGAGCCAACGTCCTCTCCGAGAGCTACCTCTACACGCGTGAGGCGATCGTCGACAGCTTCGACCACCTGCAGGCGGGCGGGATCCTGGCCGCCCAGTTCGGCGAGTTCGACTACGACAACCGGCCCAACCGCACGACGCGGTACGTCGCGACGGCCCGCGCGGCACTCCGCGAGATCGGCGTCGACGACCCGTCCCGGCACATCATGGTCGTGACGACGACGACCGAGGCGCCGTCGGCGTTGGCGACCGTCCTCGTGAAGAAGACACCCTTCACCGCCGCCGAGGTCGACCGGGTCCTCGGCACGCTCGGCTCGGTCCCGGACGCCCGACTCCGGTACGCGCCCGGGCATGCGGTCAAGGGCGAGTCGGTGACCGCGCTGGCCACGCTCCCGGACTCCCGGCTGGGTGCGTGGTACGACTCGTACCGGTACGACGTCCGGCCGGTCACCGACGACGCACCGTTCTTCTGGCACTTCGCGCCGTACGGCGACGTGATCAGCCACTTCACCGATCCGATCCATCGTGGCGACGCCGAGATCGCGCTCGGCGAGCGAGTGCTCCTGCTGCTCCTCGTGGTCGCCGTCGTCCTGGCGGCGGTGTTCCTGTTGCTTCCGTTCCTCACTGTCCGTTCGATTTGGGCCGCGCTCCCGCACAAGCCCAGATCGGCTCTTTATTTCGCGGCGATCGGTCTCGGCTTCATGTTCTTCGAGATCACGCTCATCCAGAAGCTGACGCTGTTCCTGGGCTACCCGACCTACTCGCTGACGGTGACGCTCGCCTCGATCCTCATCTTCACCGGCGTGGGCGCGTTCCTCAGCTCGCGGACGGCGCACCGCCCCGGGCGCGTCACGCCGGTGCTCCTCGGCGCGCTCGTGGTGCTGACGCTCTTCTACCAG
>DATFVT010000379.1:0-9157 GCA_035260105.1 Acidimicrobiia bacterium | reverse complement strand
TGATCGCGTGCTCGATCCGCTGCGCCACGAAGCCAGCGCTCGAAGGATGCGGGCGAGTTGTCGACGAAGACGAGCGCGTCGCCGTCGTTCCGGCGGGGGGAGTTGTCCCAGCCCGGGAACACCGAGGGGATCCGCATCCACGGGGCCTGCGGCAGATCCACGAAGGTGTCGACGACCCGGTCGTATTCGAAGACGGCGTTGCCGGGGTGGCAGCCGGCGACGCTGGTCATCGGCACGCGCTCGCCGACCCCGTGGGGGAGGAACTGCGCGGCGACGTCGCAGCCGTACTCGGCCGGGTCGGCGAAGTTGCCGTGGGTGTCGAACTTCACGATCAAGGGTTCGGGGACGCCCGCTGCCGCGCACTCCGAACGCCAGAGGTCGAGGGTGCGGCGCGGCTCGGGCAGCTTCTGCACCCGGTAGAGCATCAAGAGCGGGCGGCCGTCGACCTTGAGGTACCTGGGATCGCGGAATGCCTCGATCAGGTAGCGAATGTGCTCGCGGTCGTCCTGCTCGTCGTAGTCCTGCGCGATCAGGATGTCGCCGTTGCCGGCGTCCCAGTGCCGGGTCCAGTTCTCGTTGGCCCAGCAGAGGCAGAACGGGAAGTCGGGACGACCCGAAGCGAGAACCTCCCGGAAGACCCGGTCGAGCACGCCGCGACCGTTGAACCAGTAGTGGTAGTAGCAGAACGCCTCGATGCCGTACGCGCGAGCGAGAGCGGCTTGCTGTTCGCGTACTTCCGGCACCCGCAGGTCGTAGAAGCCGAGCTCGGTGGGGAGGTGAGGCTGGTAGTGGCCGGGGTAGCGCGGGCGGGCGCGGGCGACGTTGGTCCACTCGGTGAACCCCGATCCCCACCACGCGTCGTTCTCGGGGACGGGATGGAACTGCGGCAGATAGAAGGCGATGACCCGGAGGTCCCGCGCCGTCGTGGAGTCGGAGATCTCGCTCACAGGAGCGGGCGGAAGCGGTTCCCGCGGTTCAGGTACATCGACGACAGGTCGAGCCGGGGCGGAAGGTCACGCGCGCCGCGCGTGATCTCCGCGAAGTCGGCCTCGACGTGCACCTCGGCGACGATGTCGGAGAACGAGCCGAGCACGATCATGGCCTCGACGACGAGGTTCGTCAGCGCGGGCCGCTCGCGCCAGTATCCGCCGTCGCGCTGCCACAGGTCCTGGTCGAAGTGGGCCCACGCCCAGTCCTCGATGACGTAGCGGCCGCCCGGCCGGAGACGAGGGAACAGCGACTCGAACGTCGCCCGGGTCTCCGGGTAGGCGTGCGACGCGTCGTCGACGACGAGGTCGAGTCGTTCGTCGCCGAGCTCGGCTTCGAGGATCGCGTCGAGACGCGGGCCGTCGGACTGGTCGACGCCGTAGTGCCGGCGGATCACGGCGTCGAGCCGGTGGCGCTCGATGTACGCGTCGAGTGCGGGAACGGGATCGGGGTCGATGTCGACCGCGATCAGCGTGGAAGGCCGGAACATCTGATGGAGGAAGACGGTGCTTCCGCCTTTGAACACCCCGAGCTCGAGGATGGCGTCGGCTCGAAAACCTCGCATCCGTTCGCTGAAGCACTCGACGTGATCGCGAGCCTTCGCAAGGAGGAGTCGCTCGGGTGTGGACGGCGTCGTGGCCATCGTCTGGGTGTTGCTCGTGGTGAGGTACCGCTGGCCGTCGATCTCCAACAGGTCGTCCTCGAGCCAGAGGAGCGGCGCCCGTTCGGCGTCTCGAACGGCGCCGTTACTTCTGACCACGGAGCTCCCCGTAGAGCCGTCGCAGCGGTGCGAGGTAGCGGAACGTCTTCGTGTCGAGCAGCTCCCGGCACTCCGCCTCGGCGACGGCGAGACGGTGACGGAGCTCGTGCACCTCGGCCCCGAGGATCGCAGTCCGAGTGCGCTCGAGCATCAGCTGCTCGCCGAGCTCGGCGTTCCGCGCCGACAAGCGGTGTACTGCGACGTCACCGGTGTCGAGCACGGCGGAGATCACGAACTGGTAGGTCTCCGCTTCGGGATCCCCCAGCACCTTGTCCAGCACTTCGGAGCTGACGGCATCGCGGTCGACGTCCACCTCACTGTCGAAGACCGGGACGATGACACGAGCCGTCTCCACCGGCACGAAGCCGGCGTCGCTGACAAGGAGGTGCGCGCTCTCCTTCGTGTAGAAGCGGAGGTGCGAGTCGTCGAGCAGACCCCAGGGTCGGTAGTCGAAGCGTCCCTGGAGGAGCGCGAGGCGGGCGTCGACGTGGGCGATGTTCGGCAGCGAGACGACCAGCGTGCCCGACGGCTTGAGGAGAGCACGACACGCGCGCAGGACGCGGTGCGGAACGCTCAGGTGTTCGAGCACGTCCCCGGCCAGGACGACGTCGAACTCCTCGGGCTCGAGCTTGTCGGCCCAGCTGAGATCGCAGAGATCCGCGGTGATGACCTCATCGGCGAACGCCTTGGCGCGCATTGCCGACTCGGGGTCGATCTCGATGCCCGTGACACGACAGCCCTGCTTGTTGAGCGCTCGCGTCACGTGTCCGCCGGCGCAGCCGAGCTCGAGGACTTTCTTGTTGTGACCGACCATCCCGAGCGCCAGCGCATGTGAGCTGTTCGGAAGGGACGCGTCGATCTCGTTGTAGTTCCAGTCGGTGTCTTTCGCTGGGTGCAACGCGGATGCCCTTCTCCTGGCGTTGGCGATCCGGAGTCTATCGACGCGCACCTCGAAGTACGCCGAAACGCGCGCGCGCGATCGATTCGCGTAGTCGACAAGTTGTTGAACGCCAGGTGTCCGGCACGGTTCGACACATAGCGCATTGATGAACGGCTGGTTGCGCGTCGGGGTGCGTCACGCGCGGGGAAACACCGAGAAGCGTGACAGGGAACACGAGGTGAAAGGACCGTACGGACGCCCGATGGCGTGGCACGCCCGCGCGGCGGTCGACCAGAGTTTCGGCGTCCGGCTCACTCGTCCTGGAGCGGCGCGCGGTGAGGATCCTGGTACTGGGCGGGGACGGCTATCTCGGCTGGCCGACGGCGCTGCACTTCTCCGCGCGTGGTCACGAGATCGGGATCGTCGACAACTTCACGCGTCGCCGGGCGCACATGGACCTCGGGACGGGCAGCCTGACGCCGATTCGTCCGCTCGAGGAGCGCATCGCCGCCTGGTCGGAGGTCTCGGGGCGCACCATCCGGTCGTACGTCCTCGATCTGTGCGACTACCTCGCTGTCACCCACACGCTGCGCGACTTCCGGCCCGAGGCGATCGTCCACTACGGGGAGCTCCCCTCGGCCCCGTACTCGATGATCAGCCGGGACCACGCCGTGCGCACCCAGGTGAACAACCTCGTGGGGACCTTGAACGTCCTGTGGGGGATGCGGGACGTCGTGCCGGAAGCGCACCTCGTGAAGCTCGGGACGATGGGGGAGTACGGCACGCCGGCGATCGACATCGAGGAGGGGTATCTCGAGATCGAGCACAAGGGCCGGCGCGACGTGCTGCCGTTCCCGAAGCAGCCGGGCAGCTTTTACCACCTCTCGAAGGTGCACGACTCGCACAACCTGTTGTTCTCGTGCCGGGCGTGGCGGTTCCGTGCCACCGATCTCAACCAGGGGGTCGTGTACGGCGTGCACACCGACGAGACCCGGCTGGACGACCGCCTCGTGACGCGCTTCGACTACGACGACGTCTTCGGTACCGCACTGAACCGGTTCTGTGCCGAGGTTGTGGTCGGGCATCCGATCACGGTGTACGGCGAGGGCCATCAGACACGCGGGTTCCTCAACATCCGGGACACGCTCCAGTGCGTCGAGCTGGCAACGCTCAACCCGGCTCCGCCGGGCGAGATGCGCGTCTTCAACCAGTTCACCGAGACGTTCTCGGTTCTGCATCTCGCCGAAGAGGTTCGACGGGCGGCGCGCGACCTCGGCTACGACGCCGAGATCCTCCACATGGCGAACCCGCGCGTCGAGGCCGAGGAGCACTACTACAACCCCAGGCACACGAAGCTGCTCGAGCTCGGCCTCGTGCCCAAGCTTCTCTCCGAGGAGCTCATCGAGACGATGCTCGTCACGATCGCCCGGTACCGGGACCGGATCGACTCGGACGTGATCGAGCCCCGGACGAAGTGGCGGTAGCCACTCGCGAGAAGCCGGCACCGGCGCCGGTCCCCGCCGAGGACCACGGGCGGGCGTCCTCCTCCGATCCCGCGCCGGCACTGTTTCGATGGCTGCGGAGCCCGACGTTCGCCCTCGTCGTGATCTTGGCGGTGGCGGCCGTGCTGCGGTTGGTGCAGCTCGGCCACGACAGTCTCTGGATCGACGAGGTCACGATCGCGTGGCGGTCACACCCACACCGGCTGCTCGCCGCGGTGCGCGACGCCGGCGCGCTCGAGCCGCCGGCGAGCTACCTCGTGACCGCCCCCTGGTTGCAGTTGCCGATCAGCGTCGAGACGGCCGTCCGGCTCCCCATGGCGCTCTTCGGCGTGCTCGAGGTGCTCGCGCTCTACTTGCTTGCGCGCGAGCTGAGCCGCCGGGTCTCGGTCGGGCTCGTCGCCGCGCTGCTCCTCGCGGTGGCGCCGTTCGCGGTGCGTTACTCGCAGGAAGCGCGCTACTACGTGATGTTCTCGGCGGTGCACCTGCTGTCGTGGTGGCTGCTCCTTCGTGCGCTACGACGGCGGCGGACCCGTGACTGGCTCGTGCTCGGGGCGTGCAACGGGGCGCTGCTCCTCACGCACCAGTACGCCCCGGTGGTCATCGTCGTCGAGCTGGTCGTGCTCGCCGTCGTCGCCGTGCGGGAGCGGCGGCCCGGCGGCTCCCAGGCGCGGGCCCTCGTCCGTGGCGGCGGTGTGTCGCTGCTGACGGCGGTGGTCATCGTCGCGCCGTGGCTCTTGTACTCGCTGCCGACATCGGTGTCGGACGGGACGGCCCTCTCACCCGACCACGCCAATGGCCGCGGCGTCCCGCTCGGTCCCGATCTGGCGAAGCGCGGCGCCGAGTTCCTCTTCGGTAACGAGGCCCACCTCACCGCGCTCGCAGTCGTTCTCTCGGCGCTCTGTCTCGCCGCGCCGTTCCTCACCAAGGGCCGCGACCGCCGCGTGGTGCTCGCCGTCGTCGGGTACGTCGTCGGCTTCGCCGTCCTGCTCGTCTTCGTCGCGCGCCTCTTGGGCAGCTACTACGCGTTTCGTCGCGTCGAGTTCCTCTTGCCACTGCTGTTCGTCCTGGCGGCATTCTCGATTGTCTCCGGCTACGACCTGCTCCGCCGAAGCTCGGTCACGCGATCGGCGGCCGGTCCCGCGATCGCACTCGGCGTCGCGGGGGTCGTCGTCCTCTCGACCCTCGGGACCGTGTCCTATTACGGCACCGAGAAGACGAACCTGCGGGCAATCGGCGAGCTCGCCAAGGACGTCCCGCCGACGACGATCGTGGCCAACTTCTGCGTCACTCCGGCAGGCTCCGGGCCGAGGCTCGAGGAGTACGCGCGCGAGCACGGGTTCGACGGGCCGCACGTCATCATCGACGGCAGGCATCCGATCCCGGCGGTCACGCCCGGCGAGACGCGGGTGCTGCTCTTCTCGGGAACACCCGTCACATCTCCGGGATGGGAGACTCAGGCGCTCAACCGGCTCGACCGGCTGCAGGTCGTGGCCGGCGACGAGAACTGGGGCGAGCCCGTCATCCCGCTCTACGTCGCCCGCGCTGCACCAGGGAGCGACGACGAGCTCGCGTCGACGATCGCGACGCTCCTCACGGAGCGGCGCTGCCTCGTCGACGCGCCTTGAGCCGTGCTCGACTTCCAGTACGCCGCCGAACCCTCCGTCCTCGTGACGGGAGGCTGCGGGTTCATCGGGATCAACCTCGGTCGCCATCTCGTCGCTCGGGGGTACCGGCCGCTCGCCTATGACAACCTGAAAACCGGATCGGCCGAACCGGCCCTGGCCGGCGGGTACGGCGAGATCGCGCTCGGGGACATCCTCGACAGCGAGAGCCTCACGTACGCGGCGCGCAACGTCGATGCCGTGATCCATCTCGCGGCGCACACGGGGGTATCCGAGTCGGTCGAGGACCCGCGGCACGACGTCGACGTCAACGTCGTGGGAACGCTCAACGCGCTGCTCGCGGCCCGGGACGGCGACGCCCGCTGCTTCGTGTTCGCGTCGTCGAACGCGCCGCTCGGCGCCGCGAGCCCGCCCGCGAGCGAGGCCGTCGTGCCCCGTCCCCGCTCGCCGTACGGCGCCGGCAAGCTCGCCGGTGAGGCGCTGTGCGCTGCATTCGCGACTTCCTTCGGTCTGCCCACGGCGGTGCTGCGCTTCTCCAACGTGTACGGACCGCAGAGCGGGCACAAGCAGAGCGTCGTCGCCCGTTTCGTGACCTCTGTTCTCGAGGACCTCCCCCTCGTGGTGTACGGCGACGGGCAGCAGACGCGGGATTTCATCTACGTCGACGACCTCTGCCGCGGGATCGTCGCCGCGCTGGACGTCGCCCGCGACCGGAAGCCCCAGGGCGACGTCTTCCACATCGGGACCGGGGTCGAGACGACGGTCGCGGACCTCGTCGGGCTCGTACGCGAGCTCTTCTCGGAACGCGACATCAAGGTGGACCACCGCCCCACGCGACCCGAGGAAGTGACCCGCAGCTACTCGGACATCACGCGGGCACGCATCGAGCTCGGGTGGGAGCCGTCCGTCAGCCTGCGCGAAGGCCTCGCAGCGACCCGCGACTGGTTCTGCGCGCGCGTCGGGGTGTAACGAGCATGCGCATCGCCGGCCTCGTCATCGGGCTCATCGCCTTCGTGTGGGCACTCGTTCGGCGATCGCGGGGTGCGAGCCGGGGGGAGACCCTGGCGTGGGCGGCAGCCGCTGTGCTGCTCGTGACGCTCGCACTCGTGCCATCCACCGCCACACCGCTGCGGGACCTCTTCGGCGTGAAGAGCTCTCTCACCGCCGGGCTCATGGTCGGCGTGATCGTGCTTCTCTTCGCCGCCATCGTCGAGCGCGCCCGGCGCCGCGAGCTGGAAGCCGAGGTGGGGGACCTGGTCCGGACGCTCGCCCTCGACGACCTCACCGCGAGCTCCCGCACCTCGACACCACGGGGCCTGGCGGTCGTGATCCCGGCCTACAACGAGGAGCAGGCGATCGCCCGCGTGCTCGCCGATCTCCCCGACGAGGTCTCGGGTCTGCGGGTCGACCCGATCGTCGTCGTCGACGGCGGGACCGACGAGACCGCCGCCGTCGTCCGCCGGTCTCGTTACACGGTCGTCTGCCATCCCGTGAACCGGGGTCAGGGCGACGCGCTCCGCACCGGGTTCGCGGCGGCGCTGCGCGGAGGCGCCGAGGTCGTGATGACGATGGACGCCGACGGGCAGCACCGTCCGGACGAGATGGAGAGGCTCGTCAAGCCGATCGTGGCCGACGAAGCCGACTTCGTGCAGGGCTCGCGCTTCCTGGGCCAGTACGACGACGCCGGAGGAGGTCGGGAGATCGGCATCCGTTGGTTCACGCGTCTGGTCAACCTCCTGAGCGGCGCCGGCATCACCGACTGCACGAACGGCTACCGCGCGATCCGCGCCGAAGGCCTGGCCACGCTGCGACTGCAGGAGGACCGCTTCTCGGCGCCGGAGCTGATCATGGAAGCCGCCCGCCACGGGCTCCGCATCAAGGAAGTACCCGTGCACATCCGGGCCCGCACACACGGGACGAGCAAGAAGCCGCTCCGCTTCGCGTACCCGCTCGGCTTCCTGCGGACGATTGTCGAGGTGTGGCTGCGGTGACGTCGGTGCGCGCCGGTCCCTCCCGCGAGGCCGTGGACGTGCGGCGGCGCACGCGGCGCACCCGAGCCCAGGCAGTCGTGGACTGTGCAACCTTCCCGGTGCGCGCCGTGCTCCCGTGGCGCGACGACCGTTGGGGGCTCACCTCGCGCCGGTCCGAGCGGTTCATCGAGGTGGCGTCGCGGGTTCGCGGTCGCACGCTGGACGTCGGCTGCGGGCGGCACGACATCTTCGTGCGCGAGTTCCTCGACGGAGACGGCATCGGGATCGACGTCTATGCGTACGACGGGCTCCTGCCGAGCCAGATCGTCGAGGACATGCACGGGCTGCCCTTCGACGATGCGTCCTTCGACACGGTGACGCTCGTCGCCACGCTGAACCACGTGCCGGAACGCGACCGCGACGCTGAGCTCGGCGAGATGTGGCGCTGTCTCCGACCCGGCGGGAACGTCATCGTCACGATGGGCCACCCGTTCGCGGAGTGGGCGATCCACCGGCTGGTCGCGTTCTACGACCGGGTGCTCGGGACGTCGCTCGACGTGGACGACGAGCGCGGCATGCACGAGGACGAGTCGTTCTTCGTGGCGAACTCGGAGATCGTCGCCCGGCTCCGCCGCGCCGGCTTCCGCGGGATCAGCCGCCGGCGGTTCTGGACCCAATGGGGACTGAACGGGCTGGTCGAGGGCTGGAAGCCATGAGTGAGGGCACCGGCACGGTCGACCCCGTGACGACGGCGCCGCCGGACGCGGACCGCGCCGTCGCCGTCGACGCGCCCGCCGCGGCCGGCGCCGGCGGGCGGGCCGGGTTCGACCGCGCCCTTGGGCTCGTGCTGGTCGCCGGCAGCCTCGCGTTCGCGCTCGTTGTGCAGACCGTCCTGTTCAAGCGCTGGACGTGGACGCTCGGCGACCTCGTCTACCACCGCGGCGTCGCCTACACGATCGCGGGCGGTGACTGGCAGGGCGGCGGGCCGTACCGGGGCCTCGTGTCCTACTCGGGCGGGCTCTTCCCGATGCTGTTCGGCGCGGGGACCCGGCTGCTGCGCGTCGACTTCGACACGCTGCTCACACCCGCATCGTGGCTCGCGGCGGTGGCGTGGCCGCTGGCCGCGCTGCTGCTCGCGCGGCAGGTCTGGCGCGGCGACTGGCTCAGCGCCGGGCTGTTCGTCGCGCTGGTGACGGCTGCGGCGCCGTTGTCCACCTCGACCGACCAGCTCTGGGCCGACTCGGCGTTGCCGTCGGGGCACAACTTCGCACCCGTGTACCCGCGCGACATCGCGTTCACGTTGTTGCTCGTCGCGCTGTGGGCCGCGCTGTCGGATCGCCGTCGAGTGCGCGTGCTCGGCGCGGGATCGATCCTGGCCGCCGCGACCCTCTTCCAACCGCAGATCGGCGGGCTCGGCACGCTGGTCGTCGTCGGTT
>DATFVT010000378.1:0-2303 GCA_035260105.1 Acidimicrobiia bacterium | reverse complement strand
CGGGAGACGGCACCGGGCGACGCCGAGCGGCCCCGGCTCCGCGACCCCGAGGGGACCCGGCGGCGCATCCTCGCCGCCGCCCTCCAGGAGTTCTCCACCAAGGGCATCGACGGCGCCCGGGTCGACGCCATCGCCGAGCGGACGGGCACGAACAAGCGGATGCTCTACTACTACTTCGGGTCGAAGGACGACCTGTTCCGCGCCGTCCTCCGCCAGCGTCTGGCCGAGCGGGACGCCACCGCACGCGAGCGGGACCGCACCGGGCCCGCCCGCCTCGTCGACCTCCAGGACCGCCTCGAGGGGTCGATGGACTACGTGCGCCTCCTGATGTGGGAGGGCCTCGAGCGCGGACGCCGGCGCCAGGTCGAGCAGGAGCTCCTCCGCCGCGAGTCGCTGACCCGGTGGTGCGACGACGTGCGGGAGGCGCAGCGCCGCGGCGAGCTCCCGGACGACCTCGACGCCGAGCAGCTCGTGCTGTCCGAGCTCGCGCTCGTCATGTTCCCGTTCGCGTTCCCTCAGATCACCCGGATGGTGACCGGCAAGCTCCCGACCGACCGGGAGTTCAAGGCCGAGCGGCGCGCCTTCCTCGAGCGCCTCACCTCACGGCTCGACGCGTAGCGGCTCAGCCTTCGTTCGAGTCGTTGTCGTCGTGGCGACGGCGGACGAGGGCGACCGACCGCTCCGGATGGTCGAAGTCGATGACGACGTCCACGTCGCGCGGCGGCGCGTCCGGCGCTTCGTTCACGATCGCGACCTCTTCCTTGTCGGGGCGGCCCTCCAGCGCGTCACGCAGGCCGAGGAGCCCGGCCGCGACGACCGCCCCGGTCGCCGAGCGACGAAAGCGGTCGACCGGTCGGCCCTCCGAGGTGCGCGCTTCATCGTCGTCGGCGGCGTCGTCGGGGATTCTCTGGTCGTCGCCTTCGGACTGGTCGCGACCACGATCGTCCACGGCCCCACCGTATGCCGGATCCCTCGGACGACGACCTCGGGCGCCGCGGGCCTAGCCTGCCCCTTGACCAGGAGGGCTCCATGAGCGAATGGGCGGCGTTCGGGGGTGTCGTCGGCCGGTACCGGCGGGATTCGACACCGTGGTGGCCCGAGCCGGTCCGGCCGCCGGCGGACGCGCCGAACGTGCTCGTCGTGCTGCTGGACGACGTCGGCTTCGCGCAGTTCGGCTGCTTCGGCTCCGACATCGAGACGCCCACGTTCGACCGCCTGGCGGCGGGCGGGCTCCAGTACACGAACTTCCACACCACCGCGCTGTGCTCGCCGACGCGCGCGTGCGTCCTGACCGGCCGGAACCACCATCGCGTCGGCATGGGCCGCATCACCGACCTCGCCACCGGGTTCCCGGGCTACCACGGCCGCATCGGCAAGGAGCACGGATTCGTGTCCGAGATGCTCGGGCCCCGCGGGTACGCCACCTACGCCGTGGGCAAGTGGCACCTCACCCCCGACGAGGAGCGCCATCTCGGCGCGTCGCGCGTGCGCTGGCCGCTGGGCCGCGGCTTCGACCGCTTCTACGGGTTCTTCGGCGGGGAGACGCACCAGTTCGCGCCGGCACTCGTCTACGACAACCACCGCGTCGCGCCGCCGCGTTCGTGGGAGGACGGCTATCACCTCAGCGAGGACATCGCCGACCGGGCGATCGAGTTCGTCGCCGACCTCGACGCCGCCGAGCCGGCCAAGCCGTTCTTCCTCTATCTCTGCACGGGGGCGTGCCATTCGCCGCATCACGCGCCCCCCGACTGGATCGAGCGGTACCGCGGCCGCTTCGACGCCGGCTGGGATGCATGGCGAGCCGAGACGTTCGCCCGTCAGCAGGAACGAGCCCTCCTGCCCGCGGGCACCGAGCTGTCGCCCCGGCCCGACTGGGTGCCGGCGTGGGACTCGCTCCCGCCCGACGAGCAGCGGGTGGCGGCGCGGTTCATGGAGTGCTTCGCCGCCTTCCTGAGCCACGCCGACCACCAGGTGGGCCGGGTCCTCGGCTTCCTCGCCGAGATCGGGCGGCTCGACAACACCCTGGTGTTCGTGCTCTCCGACAACGGGGCCTCGTCCGAAGGCGGGGTGCACGGGTCCCTCAACGACGCCCGGCCCTGGAACCTCGCCGGCAGCCCGCTGACGGAGGCGGTCGCCCGCATCGAGGAGCTGGGCGGGCCGCGGGTGCACAACAACTACCCGTGGGGCTGGACCGTCGCCGGCAACACGCCGTTCCGACGCTGGAAGCGGGAGGTCCACGAGGGCGGCGTCGCCGACCCGCTGATCGTGTCGTGGCCGGCCGGGATCGGCGCCCGGGGCGAGAC
>DATFVT010000377.1:0-2493 GCA_035260105.1 Acidimicrobiia bacterium | reverse complement strand
TTCCCGACGCGGCGAGCGGAGAAACGTGAGCGGAAACGTGAAACGGAAAGGGAAGCGACGGAGCTACGAGGCGGTCGCCAGCGCAGCCGTCTCGATGCCGTAGAGCGACGCCGCGTTGTCCGAGAGGATGGCGCGCCGTTGCTCGTCCGTGAGCGCACCGGCGTGCTCCGCGAGCATCTCCTGTGACCACGGCCACGTGGAATCGCTGTGGGGGAAGTCGTTTGCCCACATGAGCCGGTGCCAGTTCAGAAGGTCGGCCGTCTTGAACGCGACCCAGTCGTCCTGGAACGTCACGTAGATGTGCTCGGCGAAGTACTCGGACGGCAGGCGCGAAAGTTCTTGACCCGGTGGCAGCCAGTACCGGTGCCGTTTGTACGCGTGGTCGAGCCGGTACATGTAGTGCGGCACCCACCCCGCGTCGGCCTCGACGCACACGACCTTCAGGCCGGGATGGCGTTCGAAGACGCCGCCGAGCACGAGTGTGCCCATGATGTCCTGGCACCCGCGCACGACCGACAGGAACATGTTCATGCGGGGGCCGCGCGTCGGTGCCGTCTCCCGCGTCGTCAGGATGTGGAACGAGAGCGGCAGGCCGAGCTCGACGGCGGTCTCCCAGAACGCGTCGTACGCGGGGGAGTCGTAGTCCTCGACGGCGGGGTTGCCGGGCATCATCACGCCCCGCAGACCGAGCGCGGCGATCGCCTCGAGGTCTTCGACGCCCTCCTCGGGTGAGCGCATCGCCGTCTGCCCACAGCCGAGCAACCGCTCGGGGTGGCTCGAGCAGTACTCGGCGATCCACCGGTTGTACGCGTCGAAGCACGCCTTCTTGTAGTCGAAGTCCTTGTGGTTGCAGAGCTGCATGCCGACAGTGGGGTACAGCACCTCGGCGGCGACGCCGTCGCGCTGTTGGTCGGCGAGGCGGGCCTCGGGATCCCAGCCGCTGCGGTGCAGGCTCTCGAAGCGCACGCCGGTGACCCGGATCTCCTCGGCCGGCTTGCCCGCTGCCGCCACCAGGCCCATCGGCACGGGGGTCTTCATCCCGGGGATGACGAAGAGGTCCCCGACCTCCTCGCCCATGAACTCGAGATGCGGAGCCTCGTCCCGGTACTTGGCGTCGATGCGGTCGACGTAGGTGTCGGGCGGCTCGGTGATGTGCGAGTCGGCTGAGATCACGGGGAAGTCCACGGGCAGATCGTACGCCCCGGCTCGGCCTGCCCGCTCAGGTCCGAAGGGCGGGAAGCACCTCGGCCGCGAACCGCTCGAGCGCGGCGCGCGCCTCGCCCGGATCGGCGCCGAGCGTGGGCCCGGTGACGATCAGCTTGTCGAGGCCGAGCTCGACGAGCTCGAGGAGGCGGCGCGTGCACGCGTCGGGCGTACCGACGACGCCGAAGCGGTCGATGAAGTCGGGTGTCAGCGTGCCCGCCTGCGGCGAGCCGACCTGCGTATGGCGCGTCATGTCGTACGCGTCGTGTACCGCGGCGAAGGTGTCGCGCTCGTCGGGCTCAGCGGGGCCACTCACCGTGCCGTGCATCACCGAGAAGCGGGCGAAGGTGGCGACCCCGCCGCTCGCCAGCTCGCGCGCGACGGCGACGTCGGGGTGCGCCACCACGTTCACGAACGCCCCGACGGACGATCCGCCGGCGGCGCGCACGGTCTCGATGCCCCAACGGACGCGTTCGGGATCGGCGCCCAGCGCCAGCAGCACGCGGTCGGAGTGCCGGGCCGCGACCGCGAGCACCCGCGGCCCGGTCGCGGCCACCTCGACCGGGACCGTGGGAAGCCCCGGAGGGAGGAAGTGCAGGCGGCTCGTCGCCGGCGCGTTCGCGAGCCCGAGCGACGCGACCGGCGGCGCGACGCCTTCGTGGAAGCCGAGGTCGCCGAACTCGACCTGACCACCGGCCAGGTACGCTTGCAGGACGGCGAGGTAACGCTCGAACGTCGACACCGAGGCCGGCGCCCGCCCCAGGTGCGCGAGCGCGGAGTCGCCGCGGCCGATGCCGAGGACGAACCGGCCCTCCGACGCGACCTGGAGCGTGACGGCGGCGGCGGCGGTGACGGCGGGGTGGCGCGTCACCGGGTTCGTCACCGCCGTGCCCAGGCGAAGGCGCTCGGTCTCACGGGCGGCGAGGGCGAGCCCGACCCAGGGATCGCCGGCGAGGTTCTGCGAGTCGACGACGGCGAGGCCGTCGAAGCCGGCGGCCTCGGCTCGCGACGCGGCCCGCTCCACCACGCCGGGCCACGCGATCCCGGTCGTCCACACCTGCGCCGACGGCACGACCGCACCCTAGCTAGAGGTGTGGATGCTGGTTTCCGTTCGCGCCGCGCTGGCCGTCTCGCGAGTCACCAGCCTCGCTCGGCTGGATGTTCTTGTTGTTGTGGAACACGTTGTCGGGGTCGTACTTCGCCTTGATCTCGGCAAGCCGCTGGTAGGTGTCGTCACCGTAGGCTTCGCGAACTCGGCTGGTGTCGTCGTCGGAGTCGAGGAAGTTCACG
>DATFVT010000376.1:0-2168 GCA_035260105.1 Acidimicrobiia bacterium | reverse complement strand
CTGTGCCACGTGGGATCCGAGGTGGCGCCACAACGTCACCGCGGCGCGGGCATCGGCCGCGACGAGCTCGTGGACGGTGATGCCGAACCCCCACCGGGCGCGGGACGGGTGCTGGTCGTAGAGGACGTAGCCGTCGATGCCCTCGTCGGCGTCGTACACGTACAGGTACCGCTGCGGGTGGTCGAGCTTCAGCTGGTCGATGCGCCAGCGGGTGTTACTGCGGTCGATCGTCCCGTTGATGGACGGCGCGACGCGCTCGTAGCACTCGGCCACGGCTTCGAGGTCGTCGCTGCGCCCCGGCCGGAGACATTCCTGCTCGCCCGACGGCAGGGCAGCCAGTGACGTCGTGGGGACCCCTCGGACCCCGAACTCGCCCCCGATCTCCCAACCGAGCCCACGGTAGAAGCGCGTCGTGGCCGGGTGCAGCGTGCTCACCACCAACCCCTGTTCGTGCATGCGCTCGACGGCGAGCCCGAGCAGGCGCGGTGCAATCCCCCGGCCCCGGTGATCGGGACGGACCGCCACCGATGCCACCGCGCCCATGGGCACCGACCGACCGCCGAAGAACTGGCCGACGGGCATGACCTCGGTGGTGGCGACGAGCTCCTCCCCCACCCACGCGCCGAGGAACTCGTCCATGCGCTTGGAGGCGAGCCAGGAGTCTCGCCGCTCGGACCGCGACGCGAAAGCCTCGCTGCAGAGGGCGTAGACGACTTCGCCCTCGTCCGCGCGCGCGGCGCGGATCTCAATATCCACGCCCGTGATGCTAAGCGGCCCAGGGGCGGCTCAGCCCGGCTGAGACACGCAGCGCACGGCGGCCCCGCCGGCGGGCCGGACGGGACGGGCTCAGCCCAGCAGGCGGTACTCGGCGCGAAGCGAGGTCCCCCGGTCGCCGGTGGCCACGACGGCGTAGGTGCCCGGATCGTCACCCGAGCTCATGTACGAGGCCGTCACCACGCCGTCGTTCGACGCCCGGTGCGGCGACCCGTTGTACGTCTTGCCCCGCGGCCCGGCGATCTGGAACGTGACGGTCTCACCGACCTTGGCGCCGGTCACCGTGAACGTGAAGGTGCTACCGGAGATCCCGTCCGGAGGTGACACCGCCAGCCCGGCCGGCGGCGCCGGCGGGATCTGCAGCACCTGGCCCTCCTTGATGTGCGCTTCGCCGTCGAGTTGGTTGACGGCGGCGAGCGTCTGACTCGACATGCCGAAGAACCGCGCGATGGAGGTCAGCGTGTCCCCCCGTTTGACTTGATAGGGCGTCGACGCGGGCGCCGGAGCCGTGGGCGCGACCGTCGTCGCGGTGGGTCGGCTGTCGCCCGGGGTGTCCTTCGCGCGGTCGCCCCTCGCTGTCCCGCACGCCACGAGCAGGATCAGTCCTGACGCCGCCACGAGACGCGACCAAGTTGGTTGCCTACCCCACAGCCACGTTGCTCGGGCTGGTCTCATGATCGCGTTGCTCGGGCCTTACCCCCCGCCCGGGAGGACGACTGACGCAGACAGAATGCCCTATTGAAGCTCGTTTGACCAGTCCGGAGGGGGATTTCGCCCGTGGCCGGGGTCGTGCCCCTTCAGACCTTGAACGCCGACGGGCAGATGTCGTTGAGGATGCAAACGTCGCAGAGGGGCTTGCGGGCCTTGCACACACGCCGGCCGTGCAGGATCAGCCGCAGGGACAACGCGCCGCGATCGTCCGGCTCGACGATGCCGTTCAGGTCGACCTCGATCTTCACGGGGTCGGTCTCGTTGGTGAGCTTGAGGCGGCGGACCAGGCGCATGACGTGCGTGTCGACGGGCAGGCCGGGCAACCCGAAGTCGACGGACCGGACCACGTTGCCGGTCTTGCGCCCGACTCCGGGGAGCGAGTCGAGATCGTCGAGGTCGCTCGGCACTTCGCCACCGAATCGCTCCTCGAGCGCGCGCGCCATGCCGACCAGGCTCTTCGTCTTCGAGCGGAAGAACCCAGAGGCATGGATCACCTCCTCCACCTCATCGGGGTCGGCGTGCGCGAGGTCGACCGGCGTCGGGTAGCGCTCGAAGAACGCGGGCGTGATCTTGTTGACGGTCTCGTCGGTCGACTGCGCGGAGAGGATCGTCGCGACCAGCAGCTGGTACGGGTTGTCGTGCCGAAGCGCGCACAACTCCTTGGCGGTGCCCGGGTACTCGTC
>DATFVT010000375.1:0-5050 GCA_035260105.1 Acidimicrobiia bacterium | reverse complement strand
TGAGCAGGAGCGAGGCGATGGTCGGTGAGCGGCTGCGCTCGATCCGGCGCCAGAAGGGGCTCTCGCTGCACGACGTGGAAGCGCGTTCGGGCATGGAGTTCAAGGCCTCGGTGCTCGGCGCCTACGAGCGGGGCGAGCGGGCGATCTCCGTGCCCCGCCTCCTCCGGCTGGCCGAGATCTACCAGGTGCCCGGCGACCAGCTCCTGCCCCGGAACAGCGAGGTCGACCCCGACGTCACCCAGCGTGACGACGCCTTCGAGGAAGGCTTCACGATCGACCTCGAGCGACTGCGCGACCTCGACGACGCCGAGGCGTCGGTCCTGTCGCGCTACGCCCAGACCATCCAGCTCCAGCGCCAGGACTTCAACGGCCGGCTGCTCACGATCCGCCGTGACGACCTCCGGGTCCTCGCCGCCGTGCTGGGTCGACGCGCCGAGGAGCTCGCACGACGCCTCGACGAGCTGGGGTTGCGCGCCGGTACCTGAACCGGCATCCCCGACCGGACGCGCGAGCCCGGGGGTACGATCCCAGCGACGTGGCCTCGCCGTCGCCGACTCAGGTCAAGATTCTCGTCCCGGGCAACCATCTGATGGTGGGGCTCCTCGGTCAACGTGACGAGCTGCTGCGCCTCGTCGAGGGGTCGTTCCCCGTCGAGATCCACGTGCGCGGCAACGAGATCACCGTCACGGGCGACGCCGCCGAAGCCGAGCGCGTCGGGCGGCTCTTCGAGGAGATGGTGATCCTGGTCGAGCAGGGCCACAGCCTCGACCCGGAGGGCGTCGGTCGCAGCATCGAGATGCTCAAGGCCGATCAGCGCCCGACGGAGGTGTTCACGACCGAGGTCCTGCGCGGCCGGAAGAGCGTCCGGCCGAAGACTGCGGGCCAGAAGGAGTACGTCGACGCCGTTCGCGACCACACGGTCACCTTTTGCATCGGTCCGGCGGGGACGGGCAAGAGCTACCTCGCGGTGGCGCTGGCGGTGCAGGCGCTCCAGGCGAAGGAGAGCAACCGCATCATCCTCACGCGCCCGGCGGTCGAGGCCGGAGAGCGGCTCGGGTTCCTCCCCGGCGACATTCTTGCCAAGGTCGACCCGTACCTCCGCCCGTTGTACGACGCGCTCTACGACATGCTCGAGCCCGAGGTCGTCACGCGCCTGATGGACCGGGGCGTCATCGAGGTCGCGCCGCTCGCGTTCATGCGGGGACGCACGCTCAACGACTCGTTCATCATCCTCGACGAGGCCCAGAACACCACGCCCGAGCAGATGAAGATGTTCCTCACGCGGCTCGGGTTCGGCTCGCGCATCGTCGTCACCGGCGACGTCACCCAGATCGACCTGCCCGAGGGCCGCGGGCGCTCGGGCCTGCTCGTCGTCCGCGACGTGCTCGACGGCATCGACGGCCTCGCGTTCGTCGAGCTCGGCTCGGCCGACGTCGTCCGCCACAAGATCGTGCAGGACATCGTCGACGCCTACGCCCGCGACGAGAACCGCCGGTGACGCTCCCTGTCGAACACGAGGGCACGGGGGGTCGACGGCCCGGCGCCGGGCCCTCGCCGCGATGAGGACGGTCTTTGGTGCCGACGAGCAGTCGGAGGTGAAGGTCGACGTCGTGCGGTGGATGAGGCTGGCGCGCATGGTGCTCGACGAGGAACGGGTACCGGAGGAAGCCGAGTTGTCGGTGATCTTCGTGGACGAGCAGGCGATGTCCGATCTCAACGAGCGATTCCTCGGCGGCAGTGGCGCGACGGACGTGCTGGCGTTCCCGATGGACGACGACGTCACGCCCGGCGGCCGGCAACCCGACCAGGGGGGACGCGGCCCGGGCTCGCCGGCGGAGGCGATCGACCCTCCCACGGTGATCGGCGACGTCGTCGTCTGCCCGCAGGTGGCGTTGCGCCAGACCGGCGAGAAGCGGTCGCTCGACGACGAGGTCGCGCTCCTCGTCGTGCACGGTGTCCTGCATCTGCTGAACTATGACCATGCCGAGGACCAAGAGTCCGAGGCGATGACGAAGCGGGAGCGGGAGCTGCTCGCACGATTTCGACAGCTCGAGCGGGAAGCGGGGCAGTGACGCCCGGTCCAGATACCGAGGCACCATGAGCGGAGCCGACTGGCTGCTCATCGCGGTGATCGTCGTCCTGTTCCTGATCTCGGGCGTGCTCGCGATGAGCGAGACCGCGTTCACGCGCATGAGCCGCGTGCGGGCGCTGGCGCTCGAGGAAGAGGGCCGCAGCGGTGCGACGCGGCTGGCGCGGCTGCTCGAACGACCGGAGCGAACGCTCAACTCGCTCCTGCTGGTCATCCTCGTGTGCCAGCTCGTGTCGGCCAACCTCGTCGGTGTCCTGCTCGAGCAGAACCTCGGGACGATCGGCTTCGTGGTCGGCATCGTGGTGGAGATCGCGGTCTTCTTCGTCTTCTTCGAGGTCGTGCCGAAGACCTTCGCCATCCAGCACCCCGACCGCGCCTCGCTTCTCGTGGCGCCGATCCTCTCGTTCCTGACGAACTTCGCCCCGTTGCGTCTCATCTCGCGGGGGCTGATCGGCCTGGCCAACGTCGTGTTGCCGGGGCGAGGCCTCAAGGAGGGGCCGTTCGTCAGCGAAGAGGAGATCCGGCAGATGGCCGACGTGGCCGCCGACGAGGAAGCCATCGAACGTGACGAACGGAGGCTCATCCACTCGATCTTCGAGTTCGGCGACATGGTCGTCAGGGAGGCGATGACGCCGCGCACCGACATGGTGGCGATCGACGCCGACGCCACGATCGAGGACGGCATCACCGCCGCCATTGGGGCCGGGTTCTCGCGGCTCCCCGCCTACGAGGAGTCGACCGACAACATCATCGGCCTGGTGTTCCTCAAGGACCTCGTCGCGTTGGCCCGGGCGAGCAAGCGCAACGAGCCCGTGCGCACCGCGCTCCGCGAAGCCGTGTTCGTCCCCGAGCAGAAGCGAGTGGCCGAGCTCCTGCGGGAGATGCAGACCAAGCAGTTCCACATGGCGATCGTGATCGACGAGTACGGCGGAACGTCCGGCCTGGTCACCCTGGAGGACCTCCTGGAGGAGATCGTCGGCGACATCACCGACGAGTACGACATCGACGAGCCCTCGGTCGAGCACCTGCCCGACGGTTCCCTGCGGGTGCCCGGCGGCACGTCGATCGACGACGTCAGCGACGAGCTCGGCGTGGAGCTCCCCGACACCGAGTGGGACACGGTCGGCGGCCTCGTGTTCAACCTGCTCGGCCACGTGCCCGAGGAGGGCGAGTGCGTCCGGTTCCAGGGCCTCGAGTTCCGCACGGAACGGGTGCAGGGACGCCGCATCGTGTCCGTGCACATCCGGCCCAAGCCGGACAGCGCCGCCGAGCCCGTCGGCGCGAAGTGACGCCGGGGTTCCGCAGCGGCTTCGTCACCCTCGTCGGCCGGCCGAACGTCGGCAAGTCGACGCTCCTGAACCGGCTCGTCGGCCAGAAGGTGGCAATCGTCTCCGACCGGCCGCAGACGACGCGCACCGCCATCCGCGGAGTGCGCACCACTTCGGACGACCAGATCGTCTTCGTCGACACTCCCGGTCTCCACAAGCCGCGGACGCCACTCGGCGAGCGCACCAACCAGCGGGCCGAGGCCACCCTCGCCGAGGTCGACGTCGTGTGCCTGCTCGTCGAGGCGAACGCCCCGATCGGCAACGGCGACCGGTTCGTCGCCGGGCTCGTGCAGCAGGTCGACACGCCGAAGCTCCTCGTCGTGAACAAGATCGACCGGGCCGGGAAGCCCGCGATCGCCGAGCACCTTGCGGTCGCGGCGCGCGACCTCGGTGACTTCGACGCCTACGTGCCGCTGTCGGCGCGCACCGGGGACGGCGTCGACGCGCTGGTCGGTGAGATCGAATGCCGGTTGCCGGAAGGCCCGCGCTACTACCCGGAGGGCACGGTCACCGACCAGCCAGAGACGTTCGTCGCCGCCGAGCTCGTCCGGGAGAAGCTGCTCGCCGTCGCCCGTGACGAGCTCCCCCACTCCATCACCGTGTCGGTGGAGGAGCTCGAGGAGATGGACGGCGAGGATCCCGAGGACGAGATCCTGCGGCTGCACGCCGACATCACCGTGGAGCGGGACTCCCAGCGGGGCATCGTCATCGGGCGCGGAGGCCGGGTGCTGCGGGACGCCGGCACCGCCGCCCGGCAGGAGCTCGAGGCGCTCCTCGGTGTGCGCGTGTACCTCGAGACGCGCGTGCGCGTCGAGCGCGACTGGCAGCGACGCGCCCACGCTCTCGACCGGCTCGGGTACTGAAACCGCTGGTCAGACCGCCTGTCCGAGTTGTTCCGGCCGCGAAGGCCGCGGATAGAGTGCGATTTCGAGGTCGCCCGGCCCGCACGCCGCCCGAGCACGAGGTCGCCGAGCAATTACCGGACACCCGATCGGAAGACGAGGATGAGGCGCCTCACGTCGCGCTCCAGGCGATGGGCGATCCCCGTCGCCACCCTCGGCGCGCTGTCGCTGCTCCTCGCCGCATGCTCGGCCGAGAACAACGGGCAGAACTCGCTGGACCCCAAGGGCCCTCAGGCCGAGAAGATCGACAACCTCTTCATCCCGGTCTTCTGGATCTCGGTCGTGATCGGAGTCCTCGTCCTCGCCGCCGTAGTCGTGTTCGCGCTGCGCTACCGGTACCGGAGGGGCAAGAACGAGAACCCGAAGCAGATCCACGGCAGCACGCCGCTCGAGATCGGGTGGACGATCATCCCCGCGCTCATCCTCGCGGCGGTGGCCGTCCCGACGGTCATCACGATCTTCGATTTGGCCAAGGCGCCTGCCGGCGCCGACGTGCTGGACGTACGGGTCATCGGCAAGCAGTGGTGGTGGGAGTTCGAGTATCCGCAGCAGAAGGTGGTGACGGCCAACGAGCTGGTCATCCCGTCGGGGCGCCCCGTGAAGGTCGACCTCCGGGCCTGCGACGAGTCGCTCCCGAACAAGTGCAACGTGATCCACAGCTTCTGGGTCCCGGAGCTGAACGGGAAGCGGGACGTCGTCCCGAACCACAACAACTTCACGACGATCGAGGC
>DATFVT010000374.1:0-2302 GCA_035260105.1 Acidimicrobiia bacterium | reverse complement strand
GCGGGGGCGCGCGTGCGGTGAACGAGCAGCAGGGTCACGAGCACCAGCGCCAGCAGCACCATCGCGCTCGTCCCGTGGACGCGCGCGACGTCGGGGACGTAGAGGTCGAGGCGCGTCGCCCGCTGCGCCGTTCCCGGCACGTCACCCGAGTGCGGCCCGGACCCGGTGACGACGGTTCCCGTGACCACGACGACCGTGGCGGCGAGGACGAGCACCCGGCTCATCCAGAGGACCGATCGCGCCACGATCGGCACCGCAGGTCGCGCGAACCCGCCGTCCGGCTGCCCCGCCCTCCGGTACAGGACGAGCGCATCGGCGAGCAGCGCCATCGAGACGAGGAAGTGGCTCATGACCCACGGCGGAGACAGGAGCTTCTCGACGACGAGCTTGCCCAGCACGATCTGCACGATGACGCCGGCGACGAGGCCGACCGACAGCAGGAGCAGATCCGTCCGCCGCGGGACGCGCACAAGCGACCCGAGCACGGCCACGACGACGGCCAGCGACACGAGACCCGTGACCGTGCGGTTCACGAACTCCACCATGGCGTGGAAGTCGTTGGCGGCGTATGGCGTGAGGCGCCCCGGCTCGCAGTTGGGCCAGTCCGGGCAGCCGAGTCCCGACCCGGTCAGCCGCACCGCGCTCCCGGTCACGATGATCGCGGCGAGGAGCACTGCGGCCACCAACGTGACACGCCGGTACTGCGCCGGTGTGAGACGGAGCCTGCGCATCGCCGCGCATCGTAGGCGTGGCGGCGGGCGGCGGCCCGATCGTCGCCCGGCCGGGGATAGCGTGCACGGCATGGCCCGGGAGGAGTACGACGAGTTCAGCCTGTTCCACGAGAACGCGCACGAGTACGACATCCCATGGCAGGGGCCGCCCGCGGTCCGGCGCGAGTTCATCGACGCCAGCGACGGCCGCCGCGTCAGCGCCTTGGTCTGGGGTGGCGCCGATCCCGAGCTCGTGCTCGTGCACGGGGGCGCCCAGAACGCGCACACCTGGGACACGGTCGCCCTCGCGCTCGACCGCCCACTGGTCGCCCTCGACCTTCCCGGGCACGGGCATTCCGACTGGCGGGAGGACCGCCGCTATTGGCCGGTCGACAACGCGCAGGAGCTGGCGCGTGTGCTGCCCGAGCTCGCGCCGTCCCCTCGGCTCGTCGTCGGCATGTCCCTCGGCGGGCTCACTTCGATCGCGCTCGCCGCGCGCCATCCCCAGCTCGTCCCACGGCTCGCGCTCGTCGACGTCACGCCCGGCGTCGACCGCGAGAAGGCCGCCCCGATCGCCGCGTTCGTGGCGGGGCCCGAGCGGTTCGCGTCGTTCGACGAGATCCTCGAACGGACGATCGCGTTCAACCCGACGCGCACCGAGTCGTCGCTTCGGCGGGGCGTCGTGCACAACGCCCGTGCGGACGACGACGGCAGTTGGACGTGGCGGTACGACCGGTGGCGTCTGGCCGAGGGCGAGGACATGCCCGACTTCCGGCCGCTGTGGGACGACGTGTCGAACCTCACGATGCCGCTGATGCTCGTGCTCGGGGCCGACTCCGGCGTCGTCGGCGAGGAAGACGTCGCCGAGTTGCGCCGGCGTCAACCGGACGTGCGCGTCGAGGTCGTCGAGGGCGCGGGGCACAGCGTGCAAGGCGACCGGCCCGTCGAGCTGGCGCGGCTGATCGAGAGCTTCCTCGACGGGTGAAGCCGGGCCGGGCGGCTGTGCTCACCTTCCTCCGCCGCGGGCGGGATCTGCCGCCCGGCCGCTGACCACGAACAGCGGGTCGTCGGGCGACACGACGCGCTCGTCGGCCACGGCGGCGAAGCCGCTCCGCTCCAGGTACGCGCGCACGATCTGGCGGTGCTCGTCGTCGTCCGCCGTCAGCCAGGCCGCGATTGCCTTGGTCGGGAAGCAGCGGTTGGAGAACGAGACGACGAACGGCGCTCCGGGCGCGAGGACCCGGCGCACGTCGGCGAACACGTCGACCGGTCGCGTCAGGTACTGCACGCTCACCGCGCACGCGGCGGCCCCGAACGAGCCGTCGGGGAACGGGAGGCGCGGATCCCGGTTCAGGTCGTGCACGACCCAGTCGTCGAGTCGAGGGTTCGCGGCCATCTCCTCGGCGTTCATTCCGAGGCCGACCACGCGGCCGAGCCCGTCGGGCAGGTGTGACCGCCACGACGACATCAGGTCCAGCACGGTCGCACCGGGCGGGAACCGCTCGGCGTAGACACCGCGGAGCGCCTCGATGGCCCCGGGCTCCAGGTGCACGACCTTGCGCGCCACCGAGTAGAAGAGCGCGTCGTCCGAC